>JBFYRD010000071.1:0-2518 GCA_041302405.1 Sulfuricurvum sp. | reverse complement strand
CATGAAAAGCACCCACTTAATCACTGCTATTCGGTGAATCTGGCCTCCATTGAAGCACCAAAACATATCTATTCCAACGGTAAAGGGATCTATTCAGAGGCCTCTACTGCGAGTGCTTTGGGTGAGTACATTGAACGGCTTCAAACCAATAATTTTTTTATCGATTTTCATCTACCCCAGAGGAAATATTATCCCGATGAGGTGGAGTTTGATCTGGATGGCGGCTATTTATCTCCTGAATTAATTGAACTGTATGATCCGAATCATGAGCTAAGTATGGACGAACTCCTCGATTTTAACAGCGATACCGATGATAAGATCGTCTCCTTGCCGTTTAAAAAGTTCTCCGATAACGAAGTAGTCTATTTTCCGATTAACATATTGAGCAATCTCTATGTCAGCAACGGGCTTGCTACGGGGAACACGGCGAAAGAGGCGCAAGTGCAGGCGATGAGTGAGATACTGGAGCGGTATGCAAAAATCGAGATTATTAAAAACGGCTATGCGCTGCCTCATTACAGCGATGAATTTTTAGCGCAGTTTGAGCGTCTCTACAGCGATTTAGTGAAACTTCGTGAGTTAGGATATGTGGTAAACGTTTTAGATGCCTCATTGGGGGGTAAATACCCTGTGACGGCTATCTCGTTTATCAATCCTCTCAACGCGACGTTGTTTGTCTCATTCGGTGCCCATCCGATTTTGGAGGTCTCTTTGGAACGGACGATGACCGAGCTGATGCAAGGGCGGGGGTTAGAGAATTTGGAAAGTTTTGAAGTACCGACGTTTGATATGTCGATTGTTTCGGAGAGCTTTAATATAGAATCGCACTTTATCGATTCTAACGGCAAGATGGGGATACAGTTTCTGAGCGCCAAAAAGAGCTTTGAATTCGCTCCGTGGAACTATAGCGGTCAAACTACCGAAGAGGAATTTGCCTATCTCACGTCGATTTTTGCCTCTATGGGGAGGGATATTTATATCCGCGATTACAATTATCTGAACTTTTACTCGTGCCAGATGGTTGTCCCCGGAGTCTCTGAGGTGTACCCAATCGATGATTTGGTCTATAACAACCGTAATCGAGGCAAGATGTACCGTGAAGTGATTTTAAACTTTGCCGAGTATGAGCCTGAAGCGGTATTGGATGAGATCGAAGCGCTCGAAGATCATCTGACTGTCGAGAAATTTATCGGTGTGATTTTTGAAGAGAACTTTACTATCGGAGAGCTCAAAGCACAGCTCCATCTATCGTTAGGAAACATCGAAGAGGCGATCAGTTATTTAGAGTTTAGCACCAACACGATGAGTGTTCTCGTGGTTGAATTGATTCAAATGGCGGAGTTAGGATTAGAGTTTAGCGATTATTCTCAAGCACTGAATGCTCTTTATACCCGTGAACGGGTTGAAAAAGCGGTAGCGATTCTGGGTGGAGAAGAATTTTTCGTTCGTACCGCATTGCACGTTGATTATCTCAATATGCTTGATATGTATGACCGCTTAGAGGTTAAAAAAGCTCATGGATTATTGATTTGAACCCGATTTTAGAAGGTTCACTATTTCTCTACAGTATTATCTGATAATACTTCACTACGATATTTTTCAAGGAGCCAAGATGAAAAAAACACTCTTGTTAGGAATGGGATTGTTGATGTTCGGTTTAAGCGGATGTGTCAATCAGCCTGAAACACGTAATGCTTTAAATGATTTGCCGCAGTGGTACCAAGAGCCGACCGCATTGGGAGATAAATATGCTGCGTCCGGTTCAGCCAAACCCAATAAAGGGGGAGATGTTGAACTTCAACGTATCGAAGCTTCAGCAGTGGCAAGGGCAGAATTGGCTCGTCAGATGGAAATCAGAGTCAAAGATATGTTCAAACGAGCAACTCAAGAGCTGGGGATGGGTGATTCACAAACGTTAGATCATGCGGTTCAATATGCGACTAAACAAATCAGCGACGTGACATTGAGAAATTCCCAACAAAAGAAACTCTTTGTAGACAGTAAAAGCGGTGTCCTCTATACATTGTACGTTTTAGACAGTGCCTCTACTCATGAACAGATTAAACAAAGTGTCTCGTCATCTTTTAAAAATGAAGATGCCCTTTGGCAAAAGTTTCAAGCGACCCAAGCGTGGAAAGAGCTTGAAGAATCGGGAAAAAAATAATGAACTCAACCCTCTTTTTAACTTTGATTCTTATCATGATGACGGGATGCAGTACACACACTCCTGATACGAATAAAAAAATGATGGATAACGTAATCGGAGAACTCGATCGTGAGACCGCTAAATAAGGTTGTTCTCTTCACCTTTTTGCTGCTATTGCTGGGAGGATGCGGAGCAACTACCAAGATCGATCTTTACAAATATAAAGATGTTTCTGCACTTAGTATTGTGGATGAAGATAAAGCTAATTACCGTGTGATACGACCGACACTTCATAGTGATATTGCTCTTGATATGGGAAAATGGGGTGAATATGAGGGGGTTTTACGTGATTATTTTCTTGTCCATAACAAT
>JBFYRD010000070.1:0-10846 GCA_041302405.1 Sulfuricurvum sp. | reverse complement strand
TATACGATTATCCCCGTTTATCCTAAAGAAGAGACTATTTTAGGAGAGAAAGTATACCGCTCTCTCCTCGAAATACCTGGTAGCGTTGATATGGTTAATATCTTTCGTAAACCCGACGCTCTGAACGCGGTTGCTGATGCGTGTATTGAACGCGGCGACGTAAAAGTGTTTTGGGCGCAAAAAGGGATTGTTAACAACGAAGCGGCAGAAAAAGCAAAAGCACACGGAATGCGTGTGGTACAAAACCATTGCAGTATGGTCGAACATCGACTTATTCACGCTTAAAGGGAAGCATTGATTGATTTAGAAACAATCTATAAGGCACATGAACGTATTCGAGAAACGGTAGTAAAAACACCTTTTGCGTATGCTCCACGATTAAGTGAAGAGTGCGGCATGGAGATTTATCTCAAAAAAGAGAATTTGCAGGTAACCGGTGCCTTTAAAATACGAGGTGCTTATAACAAAATAGCGACCCTTTCTGCAGAAGAACGCTCTTGCGGTGTTATTGCCGCGAGTGCAGGAAATCATGCACAAGGTGTTGCTATGGCAGCACAGATGTTTGGAATAAAAGCATTGATCGTTATGCCAGAATCAACCCCGCTGACAAAAATCAACGGTGTTCGCTACTATGGTGCTGAGGTCATTTTGGCAGGCAGCAACTACGATGAAGCGTATGGGTATGCGTCGAAATATGGTAATGAACACGGGATGGTTTTTGTCCATCCGTTCGCCGATGAAGCCGTTATGGCTGGACAGGGGACCATTGCCATCGAAATGATCGAAGCGATAAATGATTTGGATGCGATTGTGATTCCCGTGGGTGGCGGAGGCTTGATTTCAGGCATGGCTTCAGCAATCAAAGCCCTCTCTCCTAAAACAGAAGTAATCGGTGTAAGTGCGGTAGGTGCACCGGCGATGAAGGAGTCATTTGAAGCCAAGAAAGCCATTGACAGTACATCCGTACGTACCATTGCAGATGGAATCGCAGTACGTGATACATCAGAAATTACCCTTAAACATATTCTTGAAAGTGTTGATCGTTTCGTCAGTGTCGATGATGAAGAGATTGCTAATGCGATTTTATTTTTATTAGAGCGCCAAAAACTGGTAGTAGAAGGTGCGGGTGCAGTGGGCGTAGCAGCCGTTTTGCACGATAAACTCAATGATTTAAAAGGGAAAAAAGTTGCTATTGTCCTCAGCGGAGGGAATGCCGATGTTACACTTCTGTCGATTATCATTGAAAAAGGGCTTATTAAATCAGGGCGTAAAATGAAACTGACCGTTACCTTGGTGGATAAACCGGGAGCGTTAATGCAACTTACCGAAATGCTTCAAGGACTGAATGCCAATATCGTTCATATCGCATACGATCGAACGTCGACAACGCTGGCATATGGAGATGCGAATGTGATGATTCATTTGGAGACCAAAGGGGAAGATCATCAATCTCAAATTCGTGCCATATTAAAAGAGCACCGCTATTTAAGCAGTGAAGAACACTAAAGGAAAGGAAAAGAGATGGATCCATTGAAATTATTTAATATTAAAACGCCCATCCTTTTTCTTAAAACTCTGAACAATAACCAACTTGGGATCATTGATGCCCAAAATGCACTTCGAATTATTGACTTAGCGACGTACAATATTGTAGGAGGATTTAAAAGCAACATATCGCATGAGCGGATCATGGGGTCCCATGTTGATATGACCCCCGATGGGGAACTCTCCATAACGATGATACCCACCACCAATAAAGCGGCTGTCTTTAACGTACCCAAAAAAGAGCTTTTGTACAAAGTAGGACGTCACCAAGGTGAGATAGAGAGTGTCGGATTGGATCCCAACGGTAGATACTGTGTCACGTGTGGTCAAGACGGAAAAGCCTTTGCCTGGGTACTTAAAACCGCACGTTTAGCTTTTGCTATGCCTCCGCATGCTGATTTTATCTCAACCGTCGCCTTTAATGATAACGGGCAGTGGATCGCTACTGGGAGTTATGATCGAACCATCAATCTTCTCAATATGGCTACTATGAAGCATCCCTTAAAATTACGGGGTCATACCAGTGCAATTATCAAGATACAGTTTTTACCCGAAGCAAAACTCCTCTCCGTTGATAAAGAGGGTGTTTTGATCGTCTGGGATATGCGTAATGGCAAGATTATCAAGCGTTTGCAAAAAATGAATGATGATGTAACGACAATGACAGTAAGTGTGGATAAAAAATTTGCTTTTGTTGCTACCAAATTAGGTTATGTTGGCTTATATGATTTGCAGACCTTAGAACTGATAAAACAACGCTACATCAAAGAATCAGAATCGATCACGACCATCGCTTTTATACCCGATGGATTTCGTTTAGCGATAGGAACACTAGAAGGGAATGTGCGGATTTATTCTTTGTTAGGAAACGAAGAAACGCATATGCAATTATTGCGTGAGAGAAGCTACAAAGCATTCTATGATGTGCTTGAAGAAAACCCTATGATTCTCTACTCAAAACCTTATGAACTAGCAGAGCGCATATGGGTGGATACCTTAAATAAAGCGCGACACCATCTGGAAAAAAATGAACGCTCTCAAGCCAAAGAATTGCTAGATATGTTTTCCGGAATCCCTAAAAAAAATGCGTTTATTACCCAAATTATGCGTGCGTATGAGAAATATTCCCAATTTCAAAAATATGTTGAGGAGGGGCGTTTCCCGCTGGCGTATTCAATGGCAAAACAATTTCCGGCATTTAAAGACTCTGATCCGTACCGAAAAATGGAATTACGCTGGAAAAAACTCTTTTTAAAAGTACAAGAATTGATTTTAACCCCAAACGGCGATGAGCAGGCAAAAACCCTTCTTGCCCCTTATCGGGGAATTTCGGAAAAAACGGTACTGATACAACAGCTTTTTGATCAACGACGGATGTATGAATATCTGAAAAAGGTGATAGCTAGTCGAGATTTTGTGAAATTTTTCGATCTCATTAAAATGCATCCGTTTTTAAAAGAGTTTGCAGAATACAACGCGATAATGGATTACGCCGATAAACTCTATATTCAGGCCCAAAAATCTTACATGCAAGCCGATTATGCGACGGCTCGAAAATCGTGTGAGATTCTGATCAACTTCCCCGACTATACGGCTGAAGCACAAGAGATGGCCGATACCATTCGTGTCAAACACCTTTTCTATGATGCGATAGCCTCCAACAATCTCCCTAACGCGTTTTCGTATCTCAGTTCATACCCTTTGCTCTATGAGACTCCAGAAGCACAAGTATTAGAACGCCAATGGAACATACTAGTGGATCAGGCACAGCGTTTAGCGGCAAAAGGTTTAGCTTCAGAGACACTTGATGTATTTGAACCTTACTTTGGTATTACCGATAAATACACGGCAATGGCAGGGGTAGTCGCGCAAGCGTATTGCGTTCAATTGGAACAAAAACTAAAAAATAAAGAGGCTCAAACCTTACTAGAGAAGGGGATTCGCCAATATGTCGGAATCTTTGGAATCGATGAGGGAATCTTGACGATATATGATTATTTCAAAGCGCGATATTCGAGTACTCTGGATATTGATACTCTTCGTAAAGGTTCACATGAAGCATGGACCCCATCAGTACGTATTGCGGATATTGCTCTCTCATGATTGCTATTGATTTAGGTTCAAATACCATTCGGTTTATCGAATTTGATGGTAATACCTGGGGCAAAAGTTTTGAGAAAATTGTAAAAACCGCTGAGGCTTTGCATACCACACAGCGTATTGGGACGAATGCATTAGAGCGGATTCTCTATGCGATTGATGAAGCACGAAGTGTTCTCGATTTTTCTTCCCATACGGTAGTAGCGTATGCAACCGCAGCTATGCGGCTTGCACTTAATTCTGAAGAAATTTTGAGAGAAATCGAAACAAAAACAGCGATACATTTCACTGTTATTGATGCTGAAAAAGAGGCTTTTTTAACGCTAATGGCGGTCAGATATCGATTAGAACAACTAAATATAAGCCCAGATTCCTTTATATTGGCCGATATTGGCGGCGGTTCCACCGAGCTAATATCGTTTAGCAATAAAGGGATAGAATCGGTAAGCATAAATATGGGGATCGTAACCGTGAGTGAAAGTGCCGATTCGCTGATTGCTTTAGACGAGAAAATAGAGGTATTCAAAAATAAAATAAAAGAAGCACTCCCAAACCTCTCTTCTAACACCCCTTTGATACTTAGTTCGGGGACTCCGACAACTATTTCTGCTTATTTGCTAGGTATGGATTATGATCATTATGATCCTGAAAAAGTGAACGGTTTTCATTTAAAATTATATGAGTGTTATCGTGTGTATGACGAACTTTTAGCGATGGATGGCGTTCGCAGATGTACCTATGTAGGGGTAGGGCGTGAAAATCTTATCATTGCTGGAATTTTAATGGTTACCTCTATTTATGATGCAGCCCAATGGGAAGAAGCGATCATCATCGATGATGGATTGCGTGAGGGAATCGCGCTGGAATATTTCACACGGTCATAATATTGTGCCATTACCATGAAGTTCGTTATAATAGAAAATAAAAAAATAGGGGGAATGATTGAAATTAACTAATATTAAACGTGTCGGTATGATCCTTCGCCCTTCTACCCCTGAACTTAAAGTGATGTTTTTCGAAGCAAAACGGATTTTTGAATCGCGTGGGATCGAAGTGATCATCGATAACATCAGCGGCGGTATGATCGATGTTATGGGGCAGCCGTTTGAGATGATGTGTGAAAACAGTGATTTTCTCGTTACCATCGGCGGTGATGGAACTCTTATCTCTGCTGTTCGACGTTCATACCATTATCAACTCCCCGTATTAGGGATTCATGCCGGAAAACTGGGGTTTTTAGCCGATCTTGATTTCGCCGAACTGGAATCGTTTGTAGATAAGATGCTGGAGGGTGAATACCGAATCGACAAACGCTCTATTTTACAAGCAACGATTCACAATTCCAAAGGGGTAAATGAGGTATTTGCATTTAACGATATTGTCCTCACACGTCCCTCTATCGCAAAAATGATCCATATTGAGACGTATGTTGATGGTCAAAGCTTTAACACCTATTTTGGTGATGGTGTCGTCGTCTCCACACCGACAGGTTCAACCGCCTATAACCTCTCTGCCGGAGGACCGGTTCTTTTCCCTCTTTCACAAGTGTTTGCCCTGACTCCGATATGTCCTCACTCACTGACACAGCGTCCTATGGTATTTCCGGGACATTTTGAGATAGAGATGAAAACTCCTGATGCCAGCGCTTTGGTCATTATTGATGGTCAAGATCTCGTAAAGATAAGTCATAAAGATACTGTCAATATCAAACTCGCCAGCGGTGTTGCCCATCTGATTCATCGTAAAGAATTCAACTATTTTGAAGTCCTCAAAGAAAAAATGGGGTGGGGGAATTAATCGGTGATAGAACGATTCTACTTAAAAGAATTTTTGACCTTTAAAGAAGCAGAGATGGAGTTTCATCCGGGGCTTGTTGTCTTTACCGGACCCAGCGGAAGCGGGAAGTCGATTTTAATGCGCTCTATTTTAGCCTCGGTAGGGTTGGAAAACGTTGATGCACAAATCTGCGAATCGAGTGTAGCATGGCGTATCGATGAAGATCGATACGGGCTACAAAACGAATCTACCAATATCTTTCGACATGTAAAAAAAGAGAAAACACGCTATTTTATCAACAACCAAAGCACCTCAAAATCGTCGATGGAATCGATCAGTTCTACCCACCTTCGTCATTTAAGTCTCAAAGATTATAGTGACTTTGAACCTTCGGCATTGCTCAATCTTTTGGATGAGAGACTCAGTAGAGAGAAGCCTGAGCATTTTAACGTCTTGCAATTACACAAAGAACAATACGCTCGCTATAAAATACTATCCGATCAGCTCAAAGCGATTGAAGAGAAAGAGAAAAATCTCGCCGAACTCAAAGAGTTCGCTTTGTATGAGATCAATAAAATCGATGCGATAAAGCCCCGAATCGGAGAAGATGAGGAACTCAACCTTATCAAAAAACAGCTCTCTAAAAAAGAGAAAATACAGAGTGCGATCGCACAAGGAGAATCGATCTTTTCGTATGAGTCCTCAGTTAGCTCAGCACTAGGATTGTTAGAAGTTGAGAGCGCCTTTTTCGATGATGCGATGAATGAGCTTCGAAGCATTTTCGAAAGTGCTTCAGAGCGTCTCGAAGAGCTCGAAGAGGTATCGGTTGAATCTATTTTGGATAGGATTGAGCAGATATCAGAGCTTAAACGGCGCTATGGGAGTGTGGAGGAGGCACTCACGTATCGGGAACAAAAAGCATTGGAGCTCGAATCGTATGAAACGATAGAGCACTCCAAAGATGATCTTATCAAACAAATTCTCCACCTTAAATCATCATTGGAAGCTTCTGCAAAAGAACTCTCAACAAACCGTCATGGCGTTCTTAAAGAGACGTTAGAAATACTCAACGGATATTTGGGGATGCTCTATTTACGAGAAGCAACGTTGGAACTCGTTCCTGCACCGCTAAGCTTTAGCGGTACGGATAAAGCGATCTTAGGGTTAGCGGGAACCAGACTGGATAAACTCAGTTCTGGGGAGTTTAATCGCCTCCGTTTGGCATTATTAGCACTGGGTGTGGAGAGTATGCAAGGAAGCGGAGGGGTGTTGATGCTCGATGAAATCGATGCAAATCTCAGCGGTGAGGAGTCGATGAGTGTGGCCAAAGTGCTTCGCCATCTCTCTACCCACTATCAAATTTTTGTTATCTCTCATCAGCCTCAACTCACTTCGATGGGGCAACAGCACTTTTTGATCTACAAAGATGATGAGAGTCGTGTTCGTGAACTAAACGATGAAGAGAGAATCGAAGAGATTGCCCGCATCATCAGCGGTGAGAGTGTCAGTGATGAAGCACGCGGGTTCGCCCGAGATTTATTTGAACGGATTCGAGGTTAAGAAATGATTATAGATACTCATGTCCATTTGGATGATGAACGTTACCGTGAAGATTTTGATCTGATGATGAACCGCTCACGTGATGCAGGGGTGGAAGCGTTTATCATCCCAGGTGCCCACCCCGCAACGTTGCCGCGAGCGGTTGAGATTTGTGAAAACTATGATGATGTCTATTTTGCGGTAGGGGTTCATCCCTATGATATGGAGCATATCGATGGTGTTGATTTTGAAACCTATGCCGCTCATCCTAAATGTGTCGCTATCGGGGAGTGCGGACTCGATTATTTTCGTCTGGAGGGCTCAGACGAGGAAAAAACCATCGAGAAAAAGCGTCAGGATGAAGTGTTTCGAAAGCATATCCGCTTGGCTAAAGCGGTCAAAAAACCTCTGATCGTCCATATTCGTGATGCTTCGCATGATTCGAAAATGATCCTTTTAGAAGAGGGTGCCGGTGAAGTTGGGGGAGTGCTTCATTGCTACAACGCCGATGATGAACTTCTCTCCTTAGCTAATGAGGGATTTTATTTCGGTATCGGGGGTGTTGTTACCTTCCAAAATGCCAAAAAACTGGTCAATGTTTTACCAAAAATTCCTCACGATAAATTGCTCATTGAAACCGATGGCCCTTACCTTACCCCACATCCTCACCGAGGTAGCCGTAATGAACCCTCTTATACCCGTTTTGTCGCCGATAAAATGGGGGAACTGTTAGGGATGAGTGTGGAGTCTATCGAGTCCTTAACAACTCGTAATGCTAAAAATCTCTTTGGCTTAGGGTAGTGTAATGGAGGGGAGATGAGGCAGCTAATAACATTTATTTTACTTCTCCCCTTTTATGCTTATTCTATAGGATTTGATCTTAATGATCAAAAAAAAATTGAAGTATTAAATCACCTCGATATTCCTTCCTCTTATCTCAAAGATCCCTATTTACACGATATGTATGCTCAAAAAAAACGTGAATGTAAACTGAACGGGTTTGCAGACTCATCTGAAAATGCTGATGTTTTTATCCCCATGCTCTCTTCGCTTATCGCGCAATCAGATTTACCGAGTGAATTTTTATTTGTAGCATTAGTTGAATCACAGCTAAGAGTAGAATCATCTTCTTCTCGCGGTGCAGCAGGATTGTGGCAGTTTATGGAGAGTACAGGAAAATTACACGGGCTTCAGGTTAATCAGTATGTTGATGAGCGACGAGATCACGTCAAATCAACACGTGCAGCAATCGCTTATTTAAGTACATTGAAAAAAAAATTTGGCAAATGGTATTTGGCGCTTATCGCCTACAACTGTGGAGATGGCAGACTCGCTAAAGCAATCCGAAAAGCAGGAACGGACGATATCCATATTTTGACGGATCCAAAGAGAGGTTTACTTCCCAACGAGAGCCGTAACTACATACGTAAAATTGTTGCTCTCTCTTTGTTGGCAACGGATGAGCTTTTTTTATCCCAAATCCAATATGATCTCTTATTGAATACATCACAAGAAAATCCCTTAACAACCGTTTATTTACCGGAAGGAGAAGATATCGACCGTATAGCGGCAGTTTTAGAGATGCCTAAAAAAAATCTTATCCGACTTAATACCCATCTAAAAAAAGGAATTATCCCTCCAAACGAACAAGCTTATCCGATTTATATACCGAAAGAAAAATTGGATGATTTTCGTCAGAAATTTAGAACCAAAAAGCTAAGCGGATATTTTGTGATGCATCGTGCTAAATCGGGTGAAACACTTGAACAGCTCTCTCGTCGCTATAATGTTCCAAAAGCATCTATTATGTTGGAAAATATGATTGGTGAAAAAGAAGGGAAAAATCTAAATCGACGAATTAAAATCCCTATTAATAAACCCTTTTTAAAAAATAACGGGTTACATACGGCTAAATCAGGTGAAACCCTTGTTTCAGTCGCACAATTGTATAATATTTCTCTTGATCAAATAAAACTAAAAAATCCATTTTCAAGCCATACTTTGAAAGAAGGGGAGGAGATAAACATTGATGATTAAAACATTGTTGATAATTACAATGATCATTCTTGGCGGGTGTACCACAAAAAATGGTTCTTATACTTATCAACCTACCAAACCCTCACAAAAATATCCCTCCCAACAACTTGCATCTGCACCCTCCAATGTGTACAAAAAAAACGGTGAACTTCACGCAACGATGCGTCCTTATTCAGTATTCGGAAAAGAGTATTATCCTACGGTGGTACGTGTAGGAGATACCTTTAGCGGCAGAGCCAGTTGGTATGGCAATGATTTTCACGGCAAATCGACCAGCAACGGAGAGGGATACGACATGTATGCCATGACCGCTGCACATAAAACGTTGCCGATGAATACGGTTGTACGGGTAACCAATGTGGAAAATAATCAACAAACCATTGTTCGTATCAACGATAGGGGGCCTTTTGTAGAAAGCCGTATTATCGACCTTTCTTATGTTGCCGCACAAAAAATCGGTCTCGATAAAAAAGGGACTGCACCGGTCACACTAGAGGTTCTGGGCTTTGAACCAAGTACAATGCGCACTATTGATATGGCGAGTTTAGCCAAGGGACCGAGGGAATCGGTACTCAATGCTTTTTTTGTACAAATCGGCTCATTTGAACGGTTCGAAGGTGCGCTAAGCACAAAACAAAAGTATGCTTCTTATACCGGCTATTCGGCAATTATTAAAGATACAGAGTATAATAACAAACGACTATTTCGTGTTTGGCTAGGCGGCTTTAAAAGTGAAGCTGAAGCGCGAGATTTTATATCAAGGGGCCATTTCCAAGGCTCTTTTATCATAAGGGAATAAAATGATCCACAAAAAACGACAAACCAAAGAGACCGATATCGACTTATCACTGCAACTTTTCGGAGAAGGTAAAAGTACGATTTCGACCAAAGTGGGCTTTTTGGATCATATGCTAGAGAGTTTTGCGAAGCACGCTCAGATTGATTTATCGGTAACGTGCGACGGTGATGTTCACATTGATGATCATCATAGTGTGGAGGATATAGGGATTGTTTTAGGACAAGCTTTACGTGAAGCGATTTATCCTATTGAAAAAGTAGAACGATTCGGAAGTGCCACTATCGTGATGGATGAAGCGGCAGTGACGTGCGATTTGGATTTGAGCAACCGACCATTTTTAGTGTATGATGTTCCGGTATCGGGGAAAATAGGGACATTTGAATCGGAATTGGCTGAAGAGTTTTTTCGTGCCCTCACGTTTAATGCCGGAATTACGGCACATATTATTATGGTACGCGGAAAAAACAAGCACCACATCATAGAAGCAGCATTTAAATCTCTGGCCGTTGCACTTCGGCGTGCGTTGGCTAAAAACGAACGTGCCGGTGTGCCGAGTACCAAAGGTGTTTTATGATTAAACTCCTGATTCTGGATGTTGATGGGTGTATGAGCGACGGAAAAATCATCTACACTGCTGATGGATTGGAACTCAAAAACTTTAATGTAAAAGATGGCTTTGCCATTAAAGCATGGGTAAAGATGGGGCATGTTGCCGCTATTATTACCGGACGCAACTCTTCGATTGTCGAACATCGCGCCAAAGAACTTGATATTGCTCATTTGTACCAAGGGGTAAAAGACAAACGTGCTGTTGCCGAAGTGTTATGTGCACAACTCGGTATAGAATCACATGAAGTGGCCGCAATCGGGGATGATTTGAACGACTATAAACTTCTTCAATGGGCAGCGCAAGCCTATACCCCACAAGATGGGTCAGAATATTTGAAAAGCTTTGCGGATGTTTTGGAGCGAAACGGCGGAGATGCGTGTGTACGTGAAATGATTGAAAAAGTGATTCGTCGTAATGGTGAAGAAGAAAAATTTTTAAAT
>JBFYRD010000069.1:0-6756 GCA_041302405.1 Sulfuricurvum sp. | reverse complement strand
TTTTACATATTATACTACAATTTAGAAGATGTATTTATAATATTTTTCAAAATTGAATGGGGTGAGTATATGAAAGTGGGGCTAGTGATTACCCCTCCAGTGTTGTTGGTAGCGTTGTTAGGATTGATTTAGGGATGAAATGGGTTGTTGAGCGTATTTCTTGTGAGATGCTTCAAACAGTCCATAAGAATCCCCTAAGGGATAAAAAGGGATAATATTTATAACGAATAATAACAACTGTATTTTATAGATAAAGTAGCAAATTTGAAAGAGAAAAAAAAGTTGGTATCTCAACCATATAATCAAAAGAGGCTCCAACTTAAACCCATTCTGCGTCCATTAATGATCCCCCTTGCTTTACTTATTATTGTCTCATCTTTGGGGACTGCTGTGTTACTTTATCAACAGCATCACCACTACCTTTACGATAGTTTTAATCAAAATGTCGCTGAAATCGAACATGACATGGAGGTGCTTCTTGACGAACAAACCTCCTCTCTTTCTCTCGTTATAAAACCGATTGCCAATGATCCAAAGGTGCAAAAAGCGTTACGTGAGAAAGATGTCTCGGCTTTGCTAGCACAATGGCAGGATATTTTTCAAACCATGAAAGAGGAAAATAGCCTCACCCATTTTTATTTTATGGACCCCAACAGAGTGTGTTTGCTCCGCGTCCATAATCCCGCTAAAAAAGGGGATGTTATCAACCGTTTTACCGCGCTCGAAGCCGAATGGAGCCGAAAACGCTCATCGGGTGTAGAGTTAGGACCGATGGGGACACTCACACTTAGGGTTGTGCAGCCGATTATCGTTAATAATGAGCTGATTGGGTACATCGAGATGGGTAAAGAGATCGAAGATGTGATTCAAGAACTCCACTTTCAATCTGACATTGAACTGGCGATGGTACTGCGAAAAGAGTTCTTAGAGCGTACCGCATGGGAAGAGGGGATGCGTTTGCTCTTGCGTAATGGGGATTGGAGCGTGCTCAAACATGATGTTCTGATCTACTCCAGTTTTGAGAGTATCCCTCCCTCTTTGATTCAGGATATGGAGCAACGATTGGTATCGAAACATACCCATAATGACGCTGGGACAGAAGCGTATGCGCAGGGGAGTACCTATCGTGTTGCTATGATCGATGTTAAAGATGTCTCCGGCAAAGAGGTGGGAGATTTGTTGATCTATAAAAACATTACCAACGAAAACAGCGAATTTTTCGATACGGTATCGATAGGAGCGATCATCGCGTTAGGATGGATAGGGCTTATGGTGGGCTTTATCTATCTGCTGTTGCGTCGCACTGATGATGGGATTCAACAGCAGCAGCGTGATTTAGTAGAGAGTCAAGAGCTTCTTGAACAGCTTGCACGGCATAGCCGTACCATCGCATGGGAAGTCAATGCTGATGGAATGTATACCTACATCAGTGATATCGTTTATGAAGTACTGGGATATACGCCAGAAGAGCTTATTGGGACCTATTTTTACGATTTGCATCCGGCACAGGGGAGAGAAGCATTTAAAAATAGCGCTCTTGAGGTATTCAAACGTAAAGAGTCATTTAGTAATCTTAAAAATTGTGCAGTAGATAAAGAGGGTCATCTTGTTTGGTTAATGACCAACGGTATCCCTCTCATTGCTCACGATGGTCGATTACTAGGATTTCGGGGGAGCGATACCGATATTACCGAATGGCAAAAAGCCGAAGATCTCATTATCGAATCACGTAATCTTCTCGATACGATCATTGACACGATTCCGATCCGTATTTTTTGGAAGAGTAAAACATTACGCTATATGGGGTGTAACACCCTTTTTGCTCAGGATGCGGGATTTGAAAAACCATCCGATTTGATCGGCAAAGATGATTTTCAGATGGGATGGGCTGCGGAAGCGGAGATGTATCGAGCCGATGATCGTGCTGTTATGGATTCAGGTGAGGAGAAACTCTTTTTTGAGGAGGAACAAACGACACCTGATGGGAAAAAAATATGGATCAGCACCTCAAAAGTTCCCCTTAAAAATCATAACGGTGATATTTTTGGTATTTTGGGAATTTATGAAGATATGACTTTGCAAAAAGAGATACAAGAACGCCTTCGTCTCAATGCTCAAAATCTGAATGAAGCACAGCATTTCGCCCGAATGGGGAGCTGGTCATTTGACATTATTAGCAATACATTGATATGGTCAGATGAGGTATTTCGAATTTTTGAATTGGATGAGGATGATGCAATCAGCTACGAGAGGTTTGTCAGTCGAATCCATCCTGAAGATCGTGATATGGTTAACAATGCCTACATGACCTCACTTTCGACTCAAAAACTCTACGAAGTGACCCATCGTCTGCTGATGGAAGATGGACGGATCAAATGGGTTCATGAAAGTGGTAAAAGTGAGTTTGATTCAGCGGGAAAACCGCTGCGCTCTATGGGAACCGTTCAAGATATTAGCGAGCGAAAAAGTACCGAAGAAGAGATTGAACGTCTGGCGTATTTCGATACGTTGACCCAGCTTCCGAATCGGATACTGCTCATCGACCGTCTCAATCAAGCACGGGTTTCGAGTGAACGGAGCCAACAATTCGGCGCATTGTTGTTTATCGATCTGGATCGTTTTAAAATCCTTAACGATACGCTGGGGCATGGGATGGGAGATCTTCTCCTCCAACAAGCGAGCAAACGTTTGATCGAGTGCGTCCGTGATGGGGACAGCGTTGCGCGTATTGGTGGGGATGAGTTCGTAGTCCTCCTAACTGGTCTGGGGAGTGATGAAAAACAGAGTGCATCGACGTCTGAAATGATCGGCAAAAAAATATTGTCGGTATTAAATCAACCCTACGAACTCGATGGTATACCGTATAAATCGACCGCAAGTATGGGAATTACCCTCTTTAGAGGGGATGGATCGAGTAGCGATGAGTTGATGAAACAAGCCGATTTGGCAATGTATAAATCGAAAGATTTAGGTCGTAACTCACTCAGCTTTTTCGATCCGAAAATGGAGAGTACCCTCAAAGAGCGATCATTACTCGAAGAGGAGATTCGCCGTGGGATCGAGGATGAACAATTTATCCTCTATTATCAACCCCAAGTACATGAAGACGGTTCCGTGTGCGGGGCTGAAGTGCTAGTGCGTTGGAACCATCCTGAGAGAGGAGTGGTCTCACCGGCTGAGTTTATCCCTATCGCGGAAGAGACGGGATTGATTTTACCGTTGGGTCAATGGATTCTTAAAACGGCATGTTACCAGATTAAAGAGTGGAGTACTCAAATAGGGTTTGAAGGATTAAGTATTGCGGTAAACGTTAGTGCAAAACAGTTCAACCAGAACGATTTTGTCGACCAAGTGATCGAGGCACTCTCTATGAGCGGTGCGGATCCAAAACAGCTAAAACTTGAGCTCACGGAGAGTTTATTGGTTCAAAACATCGAAGGGGTAATCGAGAAAATGGAGCAGTTAAAAGAGTATGGTGTCCGCTTTTCCCTCGATGATTTTGGGACGGGGTATTCGTCACTTTCGTATCTAAAGAGACTCCCTCTCGATCAGCTTAAAATTGATCAAAGTTTTGTTCGGGATATTTTGAGTGATCCGAATGACGCGATCATCTGTAAATCGACGATTGCCCTCTCCCAAAGCATGGGTCTTTCGGTTATCGCTGAGGGGGTCGAGAGTAAAGAGCAGATGGAGGTTCTTTTCTCGTTTGGATGTCGTGCGTATCAGGGATACTACTTTAGTCGTCCATTAGCACTCGAAGGGTTTGAGAAGTACAAAAGAGATGGAGCATTAAGTCGATTGAGCGGAGATGAGAGATGATCAATACTAAACATAAAATCATGTTGGTTTTGAGTCTTTTGATTCTGACGGTCTCAGTCATCGTTACGGGTTATAATCTCTACCATGAGCATGAAGAGAACAAGCGTCGTCTAAGTGAAGCGTATGGGGCTGTTCATCGTACTTATAACGAAACGATTAAAGATACGCTCGATTTTTATCACTCCAGAGCCGAAGCGAATCTTCGCAGTCCCGGAGTGATTCAGGCTTTTCGAGATCGTGATCATGACAAACTTCATGAGTTGATAGCTCCTCGCTGGGGGGTGATGCAGCGTGAAAATTCCTCACTCTCGGTGATGCAGTTTCATAACGCCGATGGGACATCGCTTTTGCGCGTTCATCAACCGGGCGTTTACGGTGATAGAATCGCCGATCATCGACCGATGGTTGCACACGCCCATAAAACGCAGCAAAACGTTCATGGCTTCGAAGAGGGGCGTCAGGGGTTAGCCTATCGGATTATGATCCCTGCGTTTGATAAAGGTGAATACCTCGGTGCGGTTGAGTTTGGGGTCACACCTCCCCATTTCACCAATAAAATACGGCGATTTGCAGGGTATGACTCTTTTTTCTTTGTCCGTAAATCGGCTATTGGTACGTTTGGGCGGATTGAACGCTCGATTGAGGTGGGAAATTATTTAGGTTTGGATATTCCCCAGCGCTATCAGCCTATGATCCAAAAATATGCCGATTTTCATACAAAAATTGAAAACGATACGATTGTTTATTTGAGCCAAACCTATGAAGTCAACGTCTTAAACATAAATGATTACAAAGGGCAAGCCGTCGGAGCGATTATGTTTATCCGACCTACGAGCGATTTTAAAACCCACGTGCGTCACATGATTATTGCGTCATTCATTATCATTTTTGTCCTCATTGTTATTATCGGGTTGCTTGTGGATCGCATCTATACCTACGTGGTACAAAAAATGAGTTTTGAAGAGCTCTATTCGCAGATGATCCTTGATGCCGTCCCCTCTGCAGTTATCGTTACCGACGGTGAAAGTTTGGTTGCGGCAAACAGCTCCTTTTTGGGATATTTGAACTACAAAAATGTCGAATCATTCAAACAAGAGCATGCATGTGTTTGTGAGTATTTCGAGGAGGGGGATACGGATGAGTATTTGATGCCGATGCGCAATGATAAACGCTGGACCGAATACATGCTCGATCATCCCCTAAAAACCCATAAAGCAAAAATGACGCTGGATGGGATCACGACCATTTTTGAGGTGAGAATTTCGGTCTTAAAAATGAATGATAAAAGCCGTTACGTGGTCATTTTTAACGACATTTCGACAATGCAGATGCAGACGATGACCGATCCTTTAACACAGATTCCTAATCGTCTCCATTTTACGATGGTGTATGAGCACGCGATTAACATTGCCCAAAGAGGAAGAGAGCCTTTGGGGGTTGTCTTTTTCGATATCGATCACTTTAAAAATGTGAATGATCGTTACGGCCATTTGGTCGGGGATGTGGTGCTCAAAGAAATCGCCGCTATCGTGCGACAACGGATTCGGCGCAGTGATATCGTAGCGCGCTGGGGGGGTGAAGAATTTGTGTTATTGCTCCCTCAAACCGATTTTGATGAGGCGATTAAAGTAGCACAGATGCTTCGAAGCGTAATCGATCAACACTCTTTTGAGGGTGTCGGTAATGTTACCTGTTCATTTGGGGTAGCAATTCTCGAAGAGGATGAAAATGGAGACGAACTTTTAAACCGTGCGGATGCATTGCTTTATGAGGCTAAAGCCAGCGGGCGCAATCGGGTGGTTTCGTAATGGCAGAACTCAATTTTAAACTCAAAGGATAAATACAGTTGCATAAAATTGTTCGAAAAGTTATTAATCATAAATACGCCGCGATCGATCCTAATGTGATTGTAGAGGGGAGTATTATCAATTTTGATTGCTATATCAAACGTTTTAACGACTTCGTCATTATTATCGAAAAAGGGACTCGCATTAGTGCCGAACTCGCTCAAAAAGTTAAGCAAAACAATAATATTTATATCACTATGCACGAGCAGAATGCTTTTATGAGTTATAAAAAAATTCACAACATGGAGGACAATGCAGTTGTTAGTGTAGAGACAATAACACTGCAAAGTGTTTTGCCTCAAGTGATGAGGCTTCCTGAAAAATTTAACATAGCACCCAATGCGTTAAAAAAAGTCGAAGTGGTTTATCAAACTACGGCATTGCTTATGGAAGCTATTTTCAATGATGGGAATGAAAAGCTCCCTTTATCAGCAGTGGAAAAATGTGTCCATCTTGTGGTTGAATCGTTGGAATGGAGCGACAGTAATCTGATACCTGAGGTACTTCATATGATGCCGGATGAGTATACCACACACCATCACAGTATCAATGTCGCAATATTTTCTGTCATCTTGGGAAAATCACTCGGATTGCAAAAAGCGGAGTTGGATTCACTCGCTTACGCGGCACTGTTGCACGATATCGGTAAAATGAGAATTAATTACGATTTATTGCTTAAACCTTCATCGTTGAATGAGGACGAATTTGAAACCATTAAAACCCACTCTGAAGGAGGGGTCGAAATTCTCGAAAAAAATGGGATTACAAACACGAAAATTCTCGATGCCGTTCGCTACCATCACGAAAAATTGGATGGAAAAGGGTATCCTGAGGGGTTACGCGGAAAACATATCCCGAAATTTGCCCGTATTATCGGTATGTGCGATGTTTTCGATGCATTGACGACACGTCGTACCTATCGTGTCAATTATACGAGTTATGAAGCGTTGCTGTTGATGAAACAACAGATGCTAAAGCAGTTTGATCCCGATTATAGTGAAACGTTTATTCGTCTATTGGTATCTCAGAAACATTAGAAATTTTTATCTAAAGTATGCTATCTTAAAAGTAGATATTTAAACATAGATGA
>JBFYRD010000068.1:0-8135 GCA_041302405.1 Sulfuricurvum sp. | reverse complement strand
CTTTACATGAAAGTATCGGTGCCTCTTCAATATACTGATACGATGCGGCGTAGCCATTGGGATCGAAACTCTCTATCTCTAGCGCTTCAGTAGGACAACTTCCGATACATCCCGCACACTCAATACACTCATTTTCAAAAAGGGTCAACTTATTACGAACAATCTGAAAAGCCCCTTTTGGGCAAATGTCGATACAAATCTTGCAGTCGTTGTGATAATACTCGTTTCGTAAACAGCGTGTTGCCGTATAACTAAAAAGATTACTTTTTTGGACGAAATTAATATTACCCATTATTCGTCCCTTGAGATAAAAACTCGTAGTCACTGCTTAAAAATTCGATAATAAAATCACATATATCCTGATAGAATGGTGTATCCGCCATACTCTTCATCCCCATCATGTAGGGAACAACCCATGGGAATATATGCTGATCCAAAAATTCAAATTGTGACTTCTCTTCATTACGGTATACGAGGGTTTGCATAAAGGCAAACTCGATCCCCAAATGATCCGGTGCCATAATTTGTGTTTGATCCATGTTCACTTCAAAACCATGGGTAAAATAAAACGCCATAACCGGGTTTTGCAATCCGACAAGCGTCTCATTTTTAGCATCCAAAACAAACGACTCTACCGGCTGCGTATTGAGAATATACATAGAGGTGTAATCAATATTCAGTTGTTCATACAACATTTCGGTATCATTGGATTCTATCCACTTTTTCGTCTCTTCACCGATAATCTCTAAAAGGGATTCATTTTTTTTGAGATCATTGATAAAACGACGATCTGGGATATCACTCATAACTCGAGATAAAAAAGCATAAATATAAAGTCGGTATTCATTATTCATTAGTAATCCTAAAAAAAGTAAGGGATTGTGTCATATGCGGACTTCGAAATAGCCTAACGGGTAAAACTAATCAAAAAATCTGCCCCGAATGGGGCAAACTTTAGTGCCATAGCGGCTAGCGTAGTGGTAGGGGCTTTGCTCCTACCACGTTTAAATAGATGTTTATAAACACCCTTTGAAGAACGATTTCTTAGGTGGCGGCGGAGATTTAAACTCAGTTGCTTTAATCGTGTTAGTTGCAACGTCAAGCGTACCGATAACGATTACACCGTTTTTATTCATACCATCACGCATTTCAGCCATTTTCAATTTAGACGTATCGATCGTATAAACTTTACCGGTATTATGTTGATAAAGTGCATATGCAGCATCTTTAGTCACCACTCCCGCCTCTGTTGTACGGAAACATCCGTCCGATCCGCAAACATAGTTTTCTAAATAACAATCAGCGAATGCACCTTGAGCGGCACATCCTGGAGTTGTTAATAGTCCTTCGAACTCTTCAGGCTCGTTGGCGAATGCACTAAAAACAAGTGCTGCACATAACAAGGCTACTTTTTTCATTATTCTACCTCCGATTTCAGGGTTTTGAGGTATGCCACGATATCATCAACCGTTGCTTTGTCTAAAAAGCTAAAGTCGGTCATTGTCGAGACACGTTTACCCTTTTCAATATTGTACCACGGCGTATTAGGGTGCGCATTACGATTGTAACCTGGTACAACAACCGCAGATGGTTTTAAGATTGACTCACGTAGATACTCTGACGTAGAATACCCTCCGATATTTTTCAATGATGGTCCCAACAAACTTGGAGCATCTGCAGCAGTCATTTGATGACAACCAGTACATCCGTTTGTCATTGCTGCTTCTTGACCTTTAGCAGCATCGCCTTTGGTATCAGTTGTTAACTCTGAAACCATTTTAGTATTTGCTTTTTGACCTTCAAGGTTAATCGCAACCCACGTCGAAAGATTTTTCAATCCATTGCGCCCCATCGTTGATCCATCCCAAACAGCGATAGCGACCGGAACCGTTCCGCTTAGATTGACATATTCATCTTTAAGGGGACGGCTTAGTGTTCCGCTCCAACCAGCAGGAGAATGAACCATGCCACCGTTAGATTTAACGGATTTATCTTTGATCTCTGTAGTTGAGCGGAACCCTTCTGCTACGAAAACTTTTTCATAGTCAGTATTTGCCAAGGACGCTACTTTTGCGTCAAATTCAGCTAATTCTTTACCGAATACACCTGTTTGCTGACGATTGATTTGAGTAGAAACGTCTTTATTTCCGTTTGGCTCATACACTTTTGCTGTTGCTTTTTGTAAATGAACAACTACTGGACGCCCCTCAGACCCCATACCGATATAAGGTAAAGGCTGTGCTTTTTTCGTTGCTCCGGCAAACTGAACGGCAAAACCATCGGTATAAACATCACTGCTCATGCATTGTTCAACGTCTTTTGTCTTATCAGCCCATTTCACCATAATGGCGATATTTTTTCCATCGTGCAAAGCAGCTACTTGTGCTTTTTTGCCTTTAGTGTTTGCAACAAGTGCATTTGCTTTTTTATCATTAAATTCAATTGTTGTTTGCGGATAAAGAACAACCGTTTCAAATTTTGCTTTTGACCAAACAGCGGAATCCGCTTTAACTTTATCAAGGCTTTCAGAAACTTTGGTTGCACTAATGGCAGGATTAGCCGCCAAAGCCGCAGAAGCGGCAAGACCTAATGAAAGAATAGTAGTAAGAAGCTTTTTCATTAGTGGTGTCCTCCAGCTTTTGTAAACTTACCAGCAATATAACGAGTATCTACTGGAGCCAATGGGCTACGTTTGTTCTCTTTCGCTACTTGTTGATAGTAGTGATTGTCTAGACGGAACATATCAGAGTGTTGATAAGCGATCAAAAGATCCATTAGTTCGCTCACGCCGGTCTCTTTACGTTTTTTCATTTCAGCTTTAAGTGTTTTAATCGCTTCATGAACTTCTGGTCCAAACAATTTTTCCAACTCTTCTACCGGAAGACGGGTTGAACCTTCGATAATTTTACCATCAGCGTCAAATTTCGCCGGAGATTCGGTCGGTGGTACATAATAAACATTCGGTTGTGTACCGTAATCTGAACGAAGACCAAGTGCCACTTTATATTTATGAACCAATTTATAGACTTGCGACTCTTCATCATCCAAGAATCCTACAAAACGGATACGACCAACACATTGTTGAGCACATGCCGGTGGCAAACCTTGCTCAATACGTGGGAAACAAAGGATACATTTCTCTGATTTAGAGATTTTTGGATTGAAATAGATTTTTTTGTAAGGACATCCCGCGATACAATAGCGGTACCCTTGACAACGATCCAAGTCAACCAAAACAACACCGTCTTCTTCACGTTTGAAGATTGCATCACGCGGACACGCACTTAAACATCCCGGAATTGTACAGTGGTTACAAATACGCGGAAGGTAGAAGAAATAGTTGTCTTGCGGAAATACTCCTGCCCCTTCATCTTCATCCCAGTTTGGTCCCCAAGTTGGAGAGATATGTGGCTGAAAGCTATTGCTATCTTGTGCGCCACCCATCAAGGATTCGTAGTTATAATCCCAAGGCACTCCGTAATCTGCTTCGAGATTAGGGATAACACCTGGCTGAAGATCACCTGCTGCGTCAAATCCGCCTCCGAGTTCCATCCAGTTTTTCGGATAACCGGTTCCTGGATAAGTCTCAACATTGTTCCAATACATATACTCGCGGCCGTTTCTATTCGTCCATTGCGTCTTACACGCGACAGTACATGTTTGGCACCCGATACATTTGTTCAGGTCCATGACCATTGCTAATTGTCGTTTAGACATTTATACCCCTTAATACTGTACGTCAGTTGCTTTTTCATAGTTAACGGCGCCATCATATGCGTATTGGTTACCGTCCCAGAGACCACCAAATTTAAGGTGCCCCCATCCGTCTGCCATTTCAAGAAGGTTCAATGCTGTTGGAACAACTTCATTGTGCCCTTTGTTTTTCAAATACATGTACGGTTCCCATCCATGCTCTAATACCAATCCATCTGCCGGAGCTGATGAAGAGAGTTTTGCCATTGCATAGAATTCACCAAGGGCATTGAAAATACGGATTGTTTCACCGTCTTTGATCCCTTTAGCTTCCGCTACTACACGATTGATTTGAATTGCAGGAACACCGCGTTGAAGACGCAATAACGTACGTGATGTTTTGTAATTCGAGTGAATCGACCAACGAGCATGCGGTGTCATGAACACATACGGATAGTCTTTTGACTGTGGACGAATCCCTTCCATACCGGTATTGGTTGCTGCACCCATTTTGATATACAGCTCATGGTCAACATAGAATGTTTGACGACCTGACATCGTATGCAAACGCTCCATTTTGTAGAGGTGATGCTCATTCGAGTTGAATGGGCGGTCTGAATACAATGGTGAAGAATTCGCCGCTTTTTCATTGATTAGCAAGAATCCGCCCACTTTGTACATTTTCTCCATCGTCCACGGCTCATATTGCTCACATTTTTCTAACGCTGCTTGTACTGCCATTTTGTCGGTACCGAGATAGACTTCACCTGCACCTTCAGATTCTTCATCGGTATTAGTGAACTCTTTGTGGAAAATAGTCAAATCATGGAAACCAGGTTTCGCGAATTTTTTATGATCCGGTACTTTTGCTTTCGCAATATTTTCAGGACGGTTTGCCAACTCTTCCATTTTCTTCGCAAGAAGGGTAAACATTGACCATTCATCCATCGATTCACCGATATTTTTAATGTTTGCAACCGGCTGAGCCAAATTAGTAAAGCGGTGATAACCAGGGCTTGAACGTAAATCATATACTTCATAGTGCGATTTCGCCGGAAGCAAGATATCGGCAAATTGCGCCGCTTCAGACATTCGGTAGTCAACATAGGCAAAGAATTTCGTTTTTCTCAAGAACGCTTTACGATAATCTGATCCCTTGTTACGACGGAACTTAGAGTCCGCAACAATAAGAGCACAATCTGGTTGCCACCATGGTTTATTAACGTTACCATGCTTAGAAGCCTGATTGACCTTATCGTTTTCACCTGATTTAAGCATTTCGCCCAATACCGCCATGTACTCTTTTTTCGACATGCCGTTTTGAGCGCGTTTGACATCTTCATCATTGAAGTATTTATCAAAGGTTTCAAGACCGTCACCGAATACGAACTCACCGACGAAACCAGAACCGAAACGGGCATTATATTTACCCGCAAATCCTGAAAGTTCACCCAAACCGGAGAGTTGGAATTCATTTTCTGTATTGATCCCGCCGTATGGTCCCATACGTCCTGTTAAACCACAGATAGAAGCAACGTTCCAAATGGTCATAACACCATTGAAATATTTGTTGAGTGAGAATCCGGTAGTGATTTCAACTACCTTAGGGATTGCGATATCACGTGCGAGTTGACGCGTAGTATCCGGATGTACACCGGTTACTTCTTGAATTGATTCAGGGCTGAATTTTGCCGCCGATCTTTTCAACATTTCAAATACCGTTGTCACTTCACGCTTGTGTCCATGAATATCGGTAATCGTCCATTTCCCTTCGAGTTCCGGAACAATCCCGTGATCGTCAAGTCGAAGTGATTTTTCACTGCTTCCCTCAGTACCCGGCATCAAAGCAACTTTACCGGTTGCTTTATTCATACAATAGAACTCTTCGGTAAATTTGTGATGATCTTCATCATTTTTAGCGTGTTCCATATCCGAACGACGGATCATTTTTTCTGTTTTTGTATCAACCAAGAACGGAAGATCGGTCAATGTTTTCATAAACTCAGGCTTGTAGAGTTTTTCGTTCAAAATTACGTTGATAACACCCATTGCGAGGATATTATCCGATCCTGCTTTGATTGGGATCCACAAATCTGAAGATTTAGCGGTTGCATTGAACTCAGGGGTAATCGTGATGATTTTTGCCCCGTTGTATTTCCCTTCCCAAACGAAGTGAGCATCAGGGATACGAGAAACCGATGGATTTCCACCCCACATAACTGCCGTATCGACGTTGTACATGAAATCCCACGTACAACCGAGGTTACCCTCACCGTATGCGATCGCCGCACCTGAGAACATGTCCCCAAGGTATGATGATGGATAAATACGGATAGCACCTAGCTGTGTCGAGAAACGCAAAGGCGCTCCACGACGACCCTCAGTCAAAAGACCGGTTCCCGCGTGTACCATCAATTTATCCGGTCCGCGCTCAGGATCAGTCATACAAGTAAAGATCTCTTGACATACACGTTCAGCCGCTTCATCCCAGCTAATACGTTTCCATTTACCCTCACCACGTTCACCGACACGAACCATCGGATAGAGGATACGGTCTTTTTGATACATCGTTTGTGAGTGCTGAACCCCTTTGTTACATCCACGCGGGTTGAAGTCAGGGATTTTCGCATTGATAATCGGATAGCGAGCCGATTGGTTCTCACGGGTTACAACACCATTATGAGACCATACTTCCCATGCGCAGTTACCTTGACAGTTTACACAGTGGTATGCGAACCCGTGTTCCTCTTTTTTACCATAGGTAAATGAGAACTCGTTACGGTACATATCTTCAGTATAGTTGGTGTTAGGATAATTACTTTTTCCGTTTTCTACCGACATTACATTTGTTTTTGCGAAAAGTGAGCCTTGTGAAGCTACTAACGCTGCCGTCATCCCTGATACTTTTAGGAAGTCACGACGTTGATTGTTCATTACTTTTGTCATAGTTATACCCTTATCGTTTAATCGGAAGGTTCATATCGTTACCCCAAACATCCCAGCTTCCTGTGAAAACTTTGACGTTTTTGTAACCCAATAATTGAAGCGCCGTTATGTGCTCTGAACTACGTCCTGCACCAACGTGACAGTACGCGTAGATCGTTTTATCCGGAGTGATACCGTAGTTATCGTATACTTTTTGAAGCTCTGCAGCTGAACGGAATGAAAGTTTTTTATCCGCATCAGAGATTTGGCTCCACTCGATAAAAGTTGCCCCAGGAACGTGTCCGCCACGCGCAACATTATCCATTTTACGCTCGCCGACGATCTCAGCGATACCGCGAGAATCAATAATCACGTATTTAGAATCTTTACCTTTTTTGAGGATATCTTCCATTGCATGTTTTACTTCGTCTTTGCCGGCGATAACATTCCATTTGATTTTTTTAGGATCAATTTTATATTTAGCAGGTTTAGTAACCTCATCCCCTTTGACAACCAAGAGACGCTTTTCAACAACCGCCATTTTTGCACTTACGGCTTTGGCAGCTTCAGCAGCTTTTTTTGCTTCAGCTTCAAGAGTTACTTTATCAGCACCCTCTTTTTTAAGAGCATCTTTTGCATCTTTTTCTGCTTTTTTGAATGCTTTTAGCTCTTTATTGAGCTCATCGTACTCTTTTTGAGCCGGATCTGCTGCCATCATCGCCGCACGTCCACCATTGAGTACTTTTACATTTTTATGACCATAACTGTCAAAAAATGAATAAACGCCGGTAGCATTTGGACCTTTAAAGTCATCGTAAGCAATAACCATAGTATCGTTACTGATCCCTTTTTTACCGATAAGCTGTTCGGCATCATCGACACAGCGATATAACGGTTCACAGTGCATACTTCCATCAATTTCTGAATGGTGAAGGTGGTGAGCATACATCTCAACCGACCCTTTGATGTGACCTAATTTATAAATATCTTCGTTATCACCCGATACGAACATCACTTTTGGATTACCAATCAGCTTGATCGCTTCTTCGGCAGAAATAAGAATAGTGTTATCCTTATATCCCTCGGCTGCTACTAGTACTGTAGCTGCCGACAGTGATGCCGCAACACATAGTGTTTTTAGCAATCTGTTCATCCGTGCTCCTTCTTCATTTTTGAATCTGCACTTGTTTGTGCGTTTCTTTACGGAATTACCACTCCCATTATAGAGCCGTGACTCTTAATAAACGGTAAATTACTTTTTTTGATATGCGGAAGGATTACAATATGTTACATAATTATCACAAATTTGAGGCAAAAGATGATTGCCCGTTATTTTACGTTTACTTATACAACACTCCTTTTTTTACACTTATATACTATAATTAATACTTACAATTTAATCACATTTTGATAGTATGACATTTATTTTTATCACAATTATAAAGGAAACAATTAGGGCTGAAAATGCCCTTCAACTAGCCATAAGCACCGCTGACAAAGAAAAACTGTTTGAACTT
>JBFYRD010000067.1:0-9458 GCA_041302405.1 Sulfuricurvum sp. | reverse complement strand
GCAAAACTTTACCGATAAAGAGATCGAAAAGGGGATATCACAGCTAGAATCCACCCATGCAGACCAAGAGATGATCGAGTTCAGAGACCAGATCATCTTTCTCTCCGGTATCCCCTTTTAACCGAGTTTCTTTTTCGCAAACACCGCTTTGAAACCGTTTTTCCACAGCAGCACCACGATCACGACACTCAAGATAACGGCTAGGAGTGTCGCCCCCTTAAAATAGGAAATCGGTTCTTTCGACAACTGTAGTCCGTCATAATAGATACTGTAAATACCGAATATTTGCAGTACCGTGATTAGCTTGAGAGCGAGATTTTGGGTATCATTGTCTTTTTCTACGGTTGCCTGATAGAGTTTATCCGCTCGCTCATTTTGTATCTCAAACGCGCGATCGATAATTTCCATATCGTCTTTCAAATGCCACAGCCATTCGACTTTTTCAAATTCCGAATAATACTTTGGATTCAGTCCGGTTTTGTAGTTCATAAAATGGAGGGTGAATTTGTGATATGAGAGCTTTAATCGGGCAAAAGTCTCGCTCTCCGTCTTGGATATCTCTTTTTGGACAATCAAATCTTCGAGTTTGTTCAAAAAATAGAGTTTAAAAAACCGCATTTGATAATAATAGCTCTGTAAAAAAAGTAAAAAACTGATTATTTTGAGATTTGCCGTTGCATCGTTAAGCCCCAGAGAGAGCCCATAGTTCCACCCGATACGGACAAAAGCCTCTTTATTATCGCTGCCGAGTGTGGAATGACTCTGCGCAGCGCTGCTCTCCTCATTACTGAAAAGTTCCGACATATCTATCTGTGCCGCTTCATCAGATATCACCAGCGGATAAAACGAATCGAGGACGAACGATGCCCCCAGAGGGGCTGATACACCTATCGATTTTGCACATTGCCCCATAATATCCAGAACGACAGTTTTTGCTTTGGCTAAAACCTCATCATGCCATCCGCTCAGACCAAGATTTTCAATTGGAGACCTGTTTTTCAGAGATTCGTAAATAAAGTCTCCTGCATCCGCATATCCGCTACATTCAATCTCAAATGCCACCAAAAACTTCAGATTGTCATCCACAATCAATGAAGCAACCGTTGATATTTCAGCTGCATTCTTGTGTGATATTTCCATATAGTACGGGTAGAGATTTCGCTCTTGCGCCAACGCGTTAGCGATATTTAAAACTTCTTGCTGATTGGCGTGGTAATGAAATACTTCTGAGGAGAATTTTTTTAATCCTGCACCCGTCACGATCGTTTCAACGGTTTTTTTATTCCCAGAAGAAAAAACTACCAAATTTTCTTCTACTAAATCGCCGTTATAATCGATAAAAATAGGCGCCATAACAAAAAATTTAACCACATAGACTCCTGATAATTTGCTCGCGTAATATGAGAGGTATCTTATCTTAATAGGATAAAAGTGAGGAACGAGCGTTCTTGGATCGCAGTTTGGAGCTTTGATGGTTAACAATATTCTCATTTTTGTAATATAGAAGATATGAAAGGTGGATGTGATTTAGTTGGATGAAAATGTACTGAATCACAATTAAAACAACTGTTTTACAAATTTAGTTATTTCGTAAGCAACTCGATATTCACCACTTTCCCCTTACTATTGCTCTTCGCATACTTCACAATCATCCCAAAAAACAACCCGCTCTTGACAAATCATGATATTATCATTATAGTATCTATATGAAATCGTTAAGATTTGAATGGGACGATACAAAAGCATCGTCAAATATTACCAAACACGGCGTATCATTTGAAGAAGCAAAAACGGTATTTGATGATGATTTTGCCCGTATGATTCCCGATCCTGACCATTCGGAACAAGAAGAACGATTTATCCTGTTGGGGATGAGTTATACGCTGAAAATTTTAGCCGTAGTCCATTGCTACAGAGGTCAAGAGGGGATAATACGGATCATATCCGCCCGACGATCCACCAAAAATGAAGAACGCCAATACAAGGAGCTATTACCATGAGAGAAGAATACGATTTTTCACAATCCGTCCAAAATCCCTATGCCAAAACGGCAAAAAAACAGATTTCACTCAATGTCGAAGTAGACACAATAGAGTATTTCAAACAACTCGCCCTCAAAACGGGATTGCCGTATCAAACGCTGATGAATTCGTATCTAACCGACTGTGCCATCCGACATGTAGAACCGCAGGTTAAATGGTCGAGCTGATCCGCTCGATATTTACTATTTTCCCCTTACTATTGCTCTTCACATACTCCACTATCATCCCATGAAACCGCGCAAACGCGGCAGGGAGTTGAACAGTATCGAAATAGCCTCTTACCCCAGCTTCGCACCACTCCTGCAACTCATCATAACTCTCAAACTCATATCCGAACGCATTTAACAGTCGTGCGGTGTAGGCATCGACGACCATCGCGGGACGGGCGCAAGCGTAACAGAGGATAGAATCTGCCGTCTCAGGTCCGATCCCTTTTTGAGACAAGAGCCAATCACGATCCACTGAGAGAGAAAAAGTTTCGAAGTCGCCGAAATCCTCAAGGATCGCTTGGGAGAGGTGGATCAGGGTTTGGGCTTTGGCTTTGAACAGACCGCTCGGACGGATCAGTTCCATTAGTTCTTCAAGGTCACAATGGGCTAACACATGGAGGGATAAAAGCTCTTTGATACGGAGGTTATCTAGGGAGATTTGGACACGAGTCCACTGGGTGTTTTGGGTGAGGATGGCACCGACGACCACTTCAAAAGTACCGTACGACGGCCACCACAGCGGCGGAGAATCTTCTAAGAGTTTGAGACTCTCTAAGGTGCTGAAAAGATCAAAGGAATCCGATAAAAGCATGTGAACTCCTCAGAAATTTTAGTTTTTATCCGCGATTTAAAAACTGACCCGCAAGCTGCGATAACATATCACCGCTTGAGAGGTTGTCTAATAATTTTCCATCCGCAGAAGCTTTATCGATTAAACCGGGGAGAACATTTTGCAAAATTCCGCTCAGATCACCACTGTTCACCCCAAACTGAGATGCGAGAGCGGCTACTTTTTCATTGCCCAATAATTGACTCACTTGATCGGCACTGATCGGCATGTTTTCACCATTACCCAACCACGAGTTGACTACATCCCCTAAAGGGCCGTTTTGTGCAGTAGAAATGATCGAATTAAGATCAAAACCTTGAGCCTCCTGACTTTCAAAAAGCCCTTTTCCCATCTCTAAAATCTGTCCGAAATCCATTTATACTTCTCCTATTGCTATTTTAAACTGGATGTATTTTAACACACTAAAGAAACAAGATTGTGGGTGAATAATTTCATTCCTCGACCCACGCATCAGTTCTGTAAATACGCCCATCATCAAAAATTTTGAGTTTGAACGCTTCGGTGCATCTCCCCTCTTCCAATGTCATTATAGCGATTTGGAGAATCTTGCGGCATTTTTCAGGCACTTCGAACCGTCCCGATACCCCTGTGATAAATCGCTCCAACGGAACTTTCGAATCCATCCCGATCACGTTGTCCCGACATCCGCTCAAACCGATATCAGTGAGATACGCCGTGCCCTTTACGATCTGAAAATCATCGCTCCCTACATGGGTATGAGTTCCAATAATACCGCTCACCTCTCCTGCGAGTAACATCATCATGGCGCGCTTCTCACTGGAAGCTTCAGCATGAAAATCGAGGAAGATATGGTTCACTCCGTCATTTTTTAGACTTGCCACAGTGTCACGGGCACATCGAAAGGCGTTATCGACATACGGCATCCCGTAATGCCCCATGATGTTCAATACAGCAAGTTTCTCCCCTGCTACATCGAAAACACGGCATCCCGTCCCCTTGACCCCTTCAGGATAGTTATGAGGACGCAAAAGAGGTAATGTCTCTAATAACGGTTCAATCTCTTTTTTATCCCACGTGTGGTTCCCGCCACTCATACAGTCGATCCCCATCGCAAACAGTTCTTGGGCATTTTTCATTGTCACACCGAATCCGTGCGAGGCGTTTTCGTAGTTGGCGATGACGAAATCGATTGCCTCTTCACGTCTGAGCTTCGACAAATGCTCTTTAATCATGCTCCGTCCGGGACGACCGACGATGTCTCCGATAAATGCTATTTTCACTCAATACCTTTTTTTATCTAGTGACGAAGTGTATCAAAACAAAGCTTTTGTATAATTCGTTATGCTAAAGTATATTAACGGTTACAATCCAACCATCAAAGCGCAAATAGAGTCGCTCATCCATCAAAACAAACTGGGTGAATATCTACTGAACAAATACCCCGACACGCACACCTATACGACCGATAAAAGCCTCTATGAGTATGTGATGGATATCAAAAACGCCCACTTACGCAACGCATCGCCTATCTCTAAAGTACTCTATGATACGAAAATACGGGATTTGCAATCAGCTCTTGGAACCCATACCTTTGTCTCACGGGTACAAGGGGGGAAACTCAAAGCGAAAAATGAGATCCGAATTTCGAATCTTTTTAAAAATGCCCCTGAATCGTTTTTACGGATGATCGTCACCCATGAACTCGCCCATCTTAAAGAAAAAGAGCACAACAAAGCGTTTTATAAACTTTGTACCCATATCGAACCGCAGTACCATCAGCTCGAATTTGAGGTACGGCTCTATCTGACCCACATCGATCTATTCGGTGAACTTTATTCTCGCACCAACTCTACCAGTACTTCATAGTGTGCGGTGTGTGGAAACATATCAAAGAGCTGTACCCGATTGATACTGTATCCGCTAAGGATTTCAATATCTTTGGCTAAACTCGCCGCATTGCAGCTCGAATAGAGTATCCGTTCCGTTCCAACACGCATCAGCCATTTGCACAACTGCTCACCTAGACCACGCCTAGGAGGATTAACAATAATCACATCAGGTTTCTCTCCCACCGTTGCGCCGAAACTTGCCGCATCGAGAGATTCGAAATGGAGATTATTCATCTCTAACTGTGCGGCTGAATCACGGGCACACTCTATCGCCTCAGACTCAATCTCGATCCCGATGATATGACGATCCGGCGCGGCACAATGCAGAGCAAATCCCCCTACTCCGCAAAAGAGATCCCATAAAAGTTTCGGTTTACTCTCTCCCGTCCACTCGCTTGCCGTGCGGTAGAGCTTTTCGGCAACATCAGGATTGGTTTGGAAAAAGCTTTTGGGGCGGATATAGAGGGGAATACCGTTGAATCGCTCTTCTAGGCGACGTGCTTCAGTGAAAAAGATCTCTTCATCCCCTTCTAAAATCGCCATGTGTACCGGCTGAATATTTGCGGTAATCACTTTGAGTTCCGGAGCGCGCTTCATCAAATCATCCAGACTGTTTTGCAGTCGACTGATAATTCCATGAGATCGTAAAACAAAACGGAGCATCATCGAGCCATTCGTTTTACTGCGGGTGAGAAGAACGTATTTTAGTTCCCCTTTTTTCTTTTTGAGATCGTACCCTTTGATTTTTAATTCTCGAAGCCACTCTTGGATGGTGTGTAACACTTTTTGCATGCTCAAATCATACAATGGGCACTCGATTAAACTTATCTCTTCGCTAAGTCCTAAAACGATCCCATCAATCGTCGGGGTAGCAACCATTTTGGCTTTATTTCGGAATCCTTTGAGCGGTGACGTCGCGGGTTTAAGCCAATCACGAGGGTTATATGAATCCAAAAGGGTATGCAAATGGTCACTTTTTAGCTTCAACTGCTCGGCGTAATGGTAATCGATCCAACTGCACGATCGGCATTGATAGGTATCAAAATAGGAGCAAAAACTCATATTTTGCCCTTAGTGGTACGCAAATAGTGTAACACTGTCGCAATCAAATCATCATCGTCTTTGCTTTTACTCTGCAGTGTCTCTTTCACACCACTTTGGTATTCGATGGTAATATTTTGGTTATAGTTACTTACCATTTTAATCTTTTTCTCGATACAGAGCAGTTTGATCACCATAATCTCAAAAAACTGTTTCGTCGGCGTATCGGGTTTACCGAAACGATCTCCGACCTCTTCCTCAATCTCATAAATTTCACTCGGAGATTCACACTGGCTGAGGCGGCGATAGAGTTCAAGTCTCAGGCGGTCTTCGGTGACTATCTCATCACTGATAAAGGCACTGACGGTGAGTTTGATATCCACTTTTGCCCGTACCGCCGTCGATTGGTTAGTGAGAATTTTAATCGCATCCTCCAACATCCGCAGATACAATGCATAGCCGATATTTTTGATATGACCACTTTGGGCATCCCCGACGAGATTTCCCCCGCCGCGTATTTCGAGGTCATGGTACGCCAGCATCGATCCGCTTCCGAGGAACGAGTTGGATTCGAGTGCCACAAGGCGCTTTTTCGCCTCTTCGGTGAGGTGGTCTTTGTCATCGACGATAAAATAGGCATACCCCTCGATATGCCCACGTCCGACCCGTCCCCGAAGCTGGTGCAAGTCCGCCATACCGAATCGATCCGCCCCGTCGATAATCATCGTATTGACAGTGGGCATATGAATCCCCGATTCGATGATGGAGGTGGCCAGCAATACATCGTACTCACGGTTAGCAAATTTTGCCAGTTCCTCTTCGGTCTGAGTAGCACTGATTTGAGAGTGAAGGATAAGGATACGCAGTTCAGGGAGAATCGCTTTGAGTTCTCCCGATTTAATGATCATCGAGTCAATCGAGTTATGAACATAAAAGAGTTGACCTCCACGACGAAGCTCACGCAAGATTACCTCTTTAATCAATTTCTCATCGTAGTTTTTGACAAATGTCCGTACCCCTAAACGCTCACTTGGAGGGGTGAGGAGTTCGGACATCGTTTTAATCGAGCTGAGGGCTTGATTTAGACTACGCGGGATCGGCGTGGCACTCATACTGAGAAGATGGACGTTCTCATAGAGTGATTTGAGTTTCTCTTTTTGTTTCACCCCGAATTTGTGCTCTTCATCGATGATAACGATCCCTAGCTTCGAACAGCTCACCCCAAACAAAGCATGGGTTCCCACGACACAATCAAGCTCTCCTGCTTCGAGCGCTCTGAGCGTCGCATTTTTCTCTTTGGAGCTGACAAAACGATCCAGTTTCGCGACCCGAAGTCCGAACGGGGCAAGACGGGTTTTAAGCGATTGGAAGTGCTGAGAACTGAGCAATGTCGTCGGAACGACAAGGAGCGACTGATACCCCCCTTTTGCGGCGGCAAAGATAGCATTCATCGCCACCTCGGTTTTCCCAAATCCGACATCCCCGCTGAGAAGACGATCCATAATCTGACCGGATGAGAGATCACGAACGATGGCGTTAATTGCACTCGCTTGATCAGGGGTATAATCAAATCCCGATTCTGCTTGGAAACGGCGAAGTTCACCTGCATCGACGTTGATAATCGAAGCCTTGATCAAAGCACGGCTTGCCGCCATTCCCACAATCTCCGAAGCGATCTCGAACAACCGCGCTTTGACAGACTCTTTGAGCTTGCCGAAACTCCCTTTGCCGAGACGATCCAAGACAGGAAGCGAGCCTGATGCAATATAACGATCGATCGCATCGAGGTTTTCGACGGGAAGAAGGAGTTTATCATCCCCCATGTATTTGATCACGACGAGATCTTTGATCCCCCCTAGAATCTCCGCCTGCTCGATCCCGACAAATATCCCTACTCCGTACTCTTCATGGACAACATAATCGCCTACTTTGAGATCATCGAGGAGGATAGAAGTACGACGTCTACGCCGTTTTTTCTCATGTCGGTTGAGGGAGAGGATAATCTCATCGGGACCGATTAGATTGAGAACGATCCCAGAGGTTTTTACCGTAATCCCTTTTAGCTCAAAAATCCCCGCTGCTTTGAGCTGAGTATCACTCGCGGAAATGAGGGTAAATTTTTTGTTTTTATGAACACTTCGGAGGGTTTCGAAATTCCCTCCCCCCAATGGCGTGTACTTTTCGGATTCAGGTAGAATATCTGCCTCAAGCCGTTCACGAGGTAAAACGGGCTGGTTGAGACCGTAGGCTTCATCGAGGACGCTTTTCATCTCGCGGATACGAGCGACCTTTTTTCCTTCGCACAGATCAATGCCGTTTTCCCCTAATACCCAAAATCCCAAAGAGGCGATGTCTTTCACAAAACTGTCACTTTGCGCCTGAGCTATCGCTTTTTCGAAATGTTTGTACTGCTGTGCATCGAGGGAGAAAAAGGCACTCGTTACCTCGATACTCGCTAATTCTTCTTTGTCGGTACGCTGAGTTTCGACATCGAACGCTTTGATCTCTTCGACCTCATCATCAAACAAGCTGATACGGTACGGGTTACTCTGATTAGGGACATAGATATCGAGGATATCGCCGCGATGGGATACCTCCCCCTCCATCTCCACCATATCTACAAAGGTGTATCCCCAGTGGATCAGCTTCTCTTTAAACGCCCCCAAATCGATCCTTGAAGCGAACTCGATGGTCTCACTTTGAAGCAATGAGGGATCAGGCATCGGGAAAAGAAGGGTTTTAAGAGGTGCTATAATTAGCGGTTTTTTAGAAGCTGTGTAATAGGTACGAAGTGCGGCAAAGAGGGCAAAAAGCTCCTCAGAAAACGGGCGTAAATCGTCCATATAGGTTGCACGAAAATCGGGTAATACGATATGAGGCACCTCTAAAAAGGTTGAAACATCGCTCAATTCCGAGGCTTCTTTGGCATCCTCACACAGGAGAATTTCGGGTCGATTCTTCGGGTTATTTTTTAGGTACTCATACCATCGGGCTTGTGACATTCATCCTCTTTAAAAACGTTTCGGCTACGCTGAATGAGCCAAAGACTAGATATTTTTGTTTATTATTAATTTCTTGAAATGACCTATAAGGGATATCCAATTCATACAATACCGATTCGAGCAGATCTCTCTGAACAATTCGCCCTTCATCAACATCGATAATCTCAACACTCTCAATAATCGGCTTTAAAATACTCAAAATTTCTCGGTAATCTTTATCCCCGTAAGTGTTATAAATGAGGGTTACTTTCTCCCCACCAAAATTTTGGGCTATCGACTCCGCAGCGAGGGCATTATGCCCTACATCCAACGTGATATTGGGAGCGATTTTACTCAATCTCCCGAACAAGGCACTCTGATCAAAGAGTTCTTCCGTTGCCTCATACCCCAACATCTCATACGCACTCATCGCTAATATCAGATTATCGCGTAAATAATCGCTGAGGCTGTTTTTTGTGGCAAGTTGCAATGCCATCTCTTCGATTCTCGGAGTCAAACGCTCGGAGTGTGTGTAGAGCGTGCACTCTTTTTCCTCTGAAATGATTCGGGCAATCGACTCCACTTCGGAGTGTTTTTGTTTTCCCAACAAAGCAATAGACTGCATACTTCGCAGTTTCGTCGCTGCAATCGAATCAATGGAAGTGCCTAAAAACGCCGCATGATCAAAGTCTATGGGGGTAAAG
>JBFYRD010000066.1:0-4265 GCA_041302405.1 Sulfuricurvum sp. | reverse complement strand
CGCCACCCTATTAAGTCGCAGAAGTGAGTATTTTCAAATCAAACGCTACGATTTAGCGGATGAATCTGCCGAATCACTCTCACGTGTACTAGAGGAAATACGCCATGATAAGATGGATGCGATACTTGCCCCTCTTACGAGTGTGGGTGCTAAAAACATGATCACACTCGATAGCAATCTCCCGATTTTTATCCCGACCGTTCACAAACGTGATCTCCCAGATGCTCCCGAAAACTTCACCTTCGGTGGTATCGATTATGTTGCCCAGATCGAAGCGTTGTTACCGTACATGGGAGATTCAATCGCTATTTTTTATGATAAATCATCCGTCGGAACGCAGCTAAAAGCTTCTACGGAAGAGTTTTTTCTGGCACATAAAAGTGAAAAAAAGAGAGTTTCTGCTTATCCAGTAGATTTGAAGGGGGATAACATCATCAGCCATCTCTCAAAGCCATCAAAGTTTAATAAAGCAAGTATAATACTCCATATTCCTGTCGTCAAAAGTGCACTTTTGAGTGCGCACATGACCTTTACCGGGGTGAAGGAGAAAAATATTCTCTCAACGCAGATCAACATTGATCCTGCACTTCTCACACTCACTCAATACAATGACCGTAAAAATATGATCCTCGCTAACTCATTGATCGAATTTCCCTCGGCCATATATGAGTCAAATGCCATCATGAACAATGATATCACCACTGATTGGATTCAATACTCTACCAGTGTCGGGATCGATTATCTAATCTCCACTTTGAGTAATACTCACCGTGAATACACTATGCGCCTGATTAATTCTCAGGTTATCTATCCCGTAGAATTGATGCGTGCGAAAGAGTTCGGTTTTGAACCCATTACTTCACGATAAGGGTATTTCACTTGAACGTATTGGCATTTTTAGCCATCTTTCATCGCAACAACGTCAAGAAATTGAAAAAATAGGTATTCTTCGTCACTACAACATCGGTGAAATTATTTTCTATGAAGGGGATGAAAGTAATTATTTCCATCTTTTGATTGAGGGTGAAGTATCCGTATACAAAGTAAACACCTCTCATGAAACAATGCTCATCCACCGTTTTCACGCCCCTTCTTTAATCGCAGAAGTAGCAACACTCAAACAAATACCCTACCCTGCTTCATGTGAAGCGTTATCCCCTAGCGCAGTATTAAAAATTTCTCGTGATCCATTTTTGTTGATTCTTCAAAATGATCCTTCTATAAGCTTAGCCCTAATCTCTTCGCTAACCCAAAAAATCGCCGCATTGGAACTCTCGCTGCAACGTCATAGTGCTCCAAATGCCATGGCAAAAGTAGCCCGATTGATTCGAGATGATCGTACTATTTTTAATCGTCTCAAAGGGATAGAGATAGCACAAATGATCGCAATAACACCCGAAACCCTCTCTCGAATGATCAAAAAACTTAAATCAGAGGGGATAATAACCGTCTCTGCATTTAAAGAAATGTCCCTAATCTTACCTGATGATCTTCAACATTACTGCGGATAATAATTTTCCTTTAAGAGAAGCAGTGATAGAGTTAACGATCTACATATCAGGAGCATCCAATGGGTAAAAGAGGCATTTCACTCCTCAAAGGAATCGAAGCACAAACGGTTTATGAATTGCTCAACAAAGCATACTGTGATGAATGGCTTGCTTATTATCAATATTTTATTGAAGCTAAAGTGGTCAAAGGGTTGATGAAAGATGCGGCCATTGTTGAGCTCACCCAACATGCCGCTGATGAACTTCGCCATGCTACCATGGTGGCTGATCGTATCATCCAACTCGGCGGCACTCCGGCACTCCACCCCTCAGAGTGGCTCACTAACAGCAACTGTGGCTATGATGCTCCGACTGAGCCTGATGTCCGTAAAGTGTTAGAACAAGCGATAAAAGGAGAACAGTGTGCCATCGGCGTTTACTCTAATATTCTCGATATCACCCGTGAAAAAGATATTATCACTTATGATTTAGTCTCTCAAATCTTAGCGGATGAAGTAGAACATGAAGAGGATCTGCAAGCGCTCTTTGATGATATTGAAGAATTTATCGAACAATTTAAAAAATGAAATTTTTCTTTTTGATCGCTGCCTTGTTAGGTACATTTTCGCTTCATGGTGCTGATATTCTTGATTTAGTCGGCTTGCTTGATCGAAACGACACTAAAACGTTTGAATCACGTATCCAAACGTTTAGTGATGCCAATAGTGCACGTGAAGACAACAATAAAACTATCTTGATGTATGCAGTGTGGGTAGGTAACACGGATGCGGTCAAATATCTCATCGAAAAAGGTGCCGATATCAACGCCAAAGATACCGGAGGAGCCACAGCGCTTCATCTAGCCGCATGGAAAGGCCATACTTCTATCGCTTTGTATTTAATCGATAAAGGGTCATTCGTCAACATTATGAGCAAAGAGGGTATGACTCCGCTGGATATTGCCATGATGCGAGAAAATCGAGACATTGCCGAAGCAATCGAAAAATCGATTCCTAAACTCAAAAAATTACTATAAGCTAGCTAAAAATGCCTTTTCCTCGGGAGGTATTTTCGCCATATTTCCCTCAAAATCCAAATACACCAAATCGATTTTCATTTCAAAAACTTTTTCATTGTCACGAAAAATCTGCTGCAATAAACTAAATGATGCATTTTTCATCTGAATAAGAGTCGTTTTTACCTCCAATAACTCTCCAAATTTTGCACTTTTGAGGTAATCAGCTTCGATGTGTTTGGCAACAAAATGTCCCCCCTCTAAAATCGGAGAACGCCCCGCATCAAAAAAAAGCTGACTACGTGCCCGCTCACAAAAGTTTAGATAGTTGGAGTGATAAACAACACCGCCAACATCGGTATCCTCGTAATAGACTCGTATGATCATTAGACTGCCCCTTCTTTATCAATATTTTAGATAAAGTTACCCTAAAAGAACGTATCTTTATACTGATCAAACATCAAATCGATAAACACTTACCTAAACTCATCGCCAATATCATAAATATGTATCATAAGACTTTTTTGAGACTTTATAATGGAATACTTCAATCTACAAGATCAAAAATTACGTAAAATCATAGATTATTAGAGCTACACCTTTTTGGAAACATATAACTAAATTATTTCAAACCAAATTATTTAATTATATGTGGCGTAATGAAAAATACAATATCCGATAATCACTGCCATTTAAAAAAAAATAGAAGCTAAAAAAAGGTACCGATGAGTTTATTTCTCAACACTATTCTAACCAATCTCGATATAGCAGGCATTATGATACTGGTTGCTACACTCATCCCACTAAAAAAGATTATGCATGAACTTCCGCACGGGTCTATAAGAAGATCATGGTTCATTCTCTCCGGTATGATTTTATTTTTTATCGCTTCTTATATTGTCATTGCCCTACAGTTTCGCACAGGTAGTGATTTTCAAAGCAGAGAAATTATTTGTACGTTACTCTTTTTGGGAGCACTGTTTGTTCTGATAGTCAGCACCCTCTCGTTGCAAACAACCAGAGATATCAAACGTATTTACGCACTGGAAATCGAGAATATTACCGATCCACTCATGAACATCAGCAACCGTCGTTATCTCGATCGAAAACTGCAAGAAGAATTTTCCAAAGCTGAACGTTATAATCTTGAATTATCAGTCCTGATGATCGACATTGACCACTTCAAAAATGTCAATGACACCTATGGACATGACTCAGGTGATATCGTATTGCATTATCTTGGTGAACTTATAAAAAAATTAATTCGAACATACGATACAGTTGCTCGTTACGGAGGTGAAGAGATTATAGTAATCTGTCCTTCAACAGATAGCAGCCATACTGCTTGGTTAGCTGAACGGCTTCGACATGAAATCGAACAAAGTGTTATCGTTTTAAACGATATGAAAGAGATACAGGTTACTGTCAGTATAGGAATTTCTGAATATGCGCACGAAGTCTCTTCTGTCGAAGATTTAGTTAAACGTGCGGACAAAGCAATGTACCGTGCAAAAAAAGAAGGACGAAATCGCGTTTATTTATGTGATGGCTCTACTCCTGAAACAATCATACCATCAACTTGCATCCAATAAATATAATATTTTTTATCTTGGCTGCTTCGAGAGCATTCAGAATTTCGTGTCAACCTCCGACAGTTCCAGAGTTTGTATCATAGCTTGAGTGACTTATCCATTTTAATGTCAAGAAAGAAAGAGAGCTAATCGGTATTGGGAATCCCTTTTTCATCTGTCTCCGACAGT
>JBFYRD010000064.1:0-2827 GCA_041302405.1 Sulfuricurvum sp. | reverse complement strand
AGTTCAGTACGTGTTACTTGCAGTTTTGGAGTTACTACCTATTTAAAACAAGATACTGCAGACAGCCTTTTTATCCGATGTGATGATGCACTCTATAGAGCAAAAGCCAATGGTAAAAATAAAGTGAATGCACTTTAATAAGCAATCTGAATCTAAAAATCGATGTGCCAAAACTGTGTCAGTGTAGGGCACTTTTTGACGACTGTTGAGTTTGAAAAAGCCCAAGCTTAACCGTGTGTTGCACTTACTACTTGAATTGGCGATTTATAAAATCCATAATAAGAGTTTAGTCGTTAAGTTAGACTATGAAAATTTATAGTCAAAGATGAGTTGCTAAAATTGACTAATAAAATTCCTCAAAGCGTTATACAACTTTAAGAAATATACCCACCTCTTCTACTGCCATTTTCAATATATTGTAAATATAGCTATTTTATTGAGTGTAAATCTACTAATTACTGCTATACTTTCAATATATTAACACTGGAGCCTCTATGGATGATATTCGTTTACTCATGGGAAATGCTATTGCCTCCAGACGTACTGAAATCAATATGGAGCAAGAGCAGGTTTGTGATTATGCGCAGATTAGCAAAACAACCTTGTCTACGTTAGAAAATGCGAAAGGCAATATTTCTCTCCTCAATCTGGAAAAAATACTCGATGTGCTTGGATTAGAGATCGTAGTACGTGTTAAAGAAAAGGGATAGGGAAATAGATGCAAAAAGGTGAAGTGTATCGAAATGAAAGATTTGTCGGAATCGTATCAAAAGAGAATGGAGAATATCAGTTTATTTACGATCAGGACTATTTAAACGATCCATTAGCACTTCCGATTTCGGTTGGGTTGCCTTTGCGAGAAGAGGGATATACTTCGCCCGTTCTTTTCTCTTTTTTCGCAAACATGTTAGCAGAGGGGAATGCTAAAACCATCCAATGCAGAGCACTTCGTATTGATGAGAATGATCTTTTTACACGGTTGCTGAAAACGACGATGAGTAATACAATCGGATCAATCACTATCAAAGAGCTCAGAGAGAGTGAGGATAAATCATGAAATGTTTTGGATGCTTCAAACCGATCGCCTCAGGTGAATATTGTCCGAAATGCAAAAAAGAGTTGTTTAATGGGCGTCATATCAATCATCTGAAATTCGATATAAAAGAATTTTACGAGTACCGCCAATCCCAAGCGACACGTATCTCTATCTCCGGTGTTCAGGACAAAATTTCTCTACGGCTTGAGGGGAACGATCTCGTCCCGACAACAGATAAGGGGGAGTTTATCTTAAAACCTGTCCCGGCAACGCAGCTGAAGCACTCGGAAGATATTGTTGCGAATGAACATCTGAGTATGCAACTTTCAAAGCAAGTTTTTAAAATCCCAACAGCGGCGAATGCGATTATCCATTTCAGTAACGGCGAAATGGCGTATCTTGTGAAACGATTTGATTATGCAAAAGACGGAACGAAGCTCGATCAGGAAGATTTTGCATCGATTATCGGGATGAGTGAAGAGAGCGACGGAGCGAATTATAAATACGATTCGAGCTATGAAGCGATTGCCATGAGAGCAAAAGAGGTAATGGCGGCAAGTTCCAGTGGCATAGAGGACTTTTATCGTCGCGTCATTTTTAACTATCTCATCGGAAACGGTGACGCGCATCTGAAAAACTTTTCGCTTTATCGACCTCAGGGGCGACGAGATCTCGATTTCACCCCAAACTATGATCTCCTCTATACTAAATACCACATTAACGAAGAGTTCGGCGAAATGGGATTGGAATTATTCACTAACTATGAAACAAAGTCTTATGGGGCTTTAGGTTTTTATTCTTTGGAAGATTGTGAGGTGTTTGGTATTATGATCGGTATCCCTCCAAAGCGTCTTGTAAAAATTTACCAAGATATTTTTTCGAATATAAAAACGGCAAAGCAAATGATCATGGAATCATTTATGAGCGAGCGTGGTAAAGTTGCGTATATCACAAATTTTACGGAGAGAATTCAAAAAAGATTGTGCTACACTATGTCACAGCATGGTTTTGAGTTTGACTCCGTAATTAAGCCATTGGCTCAAGAATATTTAGATCAGGTAGAATTTAAAACATGAAAGAACACACCACCAAACAACTCAAACGAGACACACTCGTCAAACTCAGTGATGGCACTATGGCGGTTATCAGAGATAACGAACCCTCCGTTAAACGTAAAGTCGAAATGATGGTAGAGGGGAAGCCTCAGCTAGTCGTGATCGAATCGTATAAAATCGTCTCCGTGTCGATCAAAGGCAAAGGGTGGCACTATATTACCCATACCGACAAAGACAAACAACGACAAGCCGCCCAGTCATAATCATTCTCCTCTCACCCCTTTTTTCTTTAAAATCGCCCATTGTGCTTCATCATAACCGTAAATATCATCATGCACTGTGACCGTATTGCTGTTTTCCGCACTGATCGTCATGTAGCGTAACAGTATCGGGAGCTTTTTTTGAAGACGCACCGAGCTATCGGGTTCCTCTAGTGTATCGGGAGTTTTATCGTCGGGATTTTCCCATCGATTCATCATATAGTCGTACAGCTTTTGAGGAGCGCTGAGGCGGATACATCCTGAACTCAGTGCGCGGTCGGATTTTTTAAAGAGTGCAGGGGTATTGGTACCGTGGAGATAGACGAAATGGGAGTTGGGGAACAAGAATTTCACTTTTCCCAGCGGGTTAGTCGCTCCGGCATCGGTTTTAAAGGTATAAGGGATCTGCTTTTTCCCGCTGTATTGGCTCCAGTCGATCTGGGTCGGATCGATTTCGTAGAGTTCGCCTCTGACGT
>JBFYRD010000063.1:0-5259 GCA_041302405.1 Sulfuricurvum sp. | reverse complement strand
TTTTATCTCCGCTTCTCCCTCTTTACGCCCAAATCCAACCCCATATTCAATGATATCGACAATATCTTGATTGCTCAAAAATATCTCAATACTGTTTCCGATCAACTCATGTTCAGTACGTCCTAACGTATAACAGGCACTCGCATTGACAAAAATCACGTTTCCTTGAAGATCAATAGCAAACAAACCAACACTAAGAGCATTAAGAATCGAGTCATGTATCTCTTTATGCCGTTGCAGTAAAGAGCGATTTGCTTCTTCTAGTTCTCTGGAGCTTACATCTAACGTGTGCTCCAACAGACGCCGTTCTTTTTCTGCATCATCATAATAAGCGCTAATACTCTCTAAAAACGGTGTTACCTCAGCAATTAACTCCGGCTTTAGGAATCGTCTCATTTGACGTGCTAAAAGACGATGATACTCTTGTTGGCTCACGCTTATTCCTTATTCATAAATGCTTACAAGGGTCATCGTCTGATTATGGAGAGTACAACGGCTTTCCCCTTTTTCAGACAATTCACCGTACGAATAAAACCCTGTGATAATTGCCTTCTCCCCTAATGTTTCTCGGATAATTTCGAGTTCTTCTTCACAAAGTTGCCCCAGAACCAAACGTCGCCCGACACAACTAACCGCAATTACTAAAAACTCATCCTCTTGATCAAGCTTGGATGATTCCGCCGCTAATCCTGCATGTTCGATTAAAAGATCCATATTGGTCTTTAGAAGACGGCACAAGTGCCCCTCAGGAACATCGCCCGCAAAGGTTAAACTCTGAGACTCTTCATCCACCGCCAAAAGTGTCCGAATCAAAGGGGTTGATTGCGTATTGGCACGAACACTCATTGGAAAGCGCAAACCGCTTCCCGGAAGATCTACCGCAAATTCACCCAAATAGCTTTTGTAGAGTTCAAGTGCCGGCTTATTATCAATCGAATACAATACGTTAGCATTCGAGCGGGTGATTATTCTCTCTGGACCGAATTCTTCCCACCCTGCAAAACAGCCACTTTTGGCACGCAATGTCTCACCGTAAAAACCGATGGCAGCTACCATGCCGGTTTGCGCTTTCCCCTGAGCCATCACATAGGTGGTTCCAAAGCGGGTTCCATCCCCTGCTAAGCCTCCGGTAATAGTTATCCCTTCAGGCAAAATCTCCGAGAACCCTCTGGCCAACTCACTCCCATTAACGCCAAGCCCATCCGATAAAATCAAAACATGACGCAGCGACTGATCCAAGAGGTTTCTTCCCAAATCCGACCCCAATGTTTCTACATTACTGTAATCTGCTACGAGACCCGATACACAACGCACCGATGAGCGATCAAATGTAATTGCTGTCACTACTGCATCTTGATCACTGATGATAGTATCCGAAACACTTCCCGAAGTACTCACGCCCGCTATAACTGCGTTAGGATACATACCTCTCAACTCCTCAAACCATTCAGCACCCAAACAATTTGGATGATCAAAAAACGCTAACACTAGATCTCTCGATGAACCCTCCAGTGACTCATACCCGCTCCATCCCGATCTCTCACTCCATCGAATTTGTTCACTTCTCATCGTCGATCTCCTTTGATTTTATCTCTGAACGTAACCTATTGATTGGCAAAGCGATGTAAAAAACACTCCCCTCCCCCTGAACACTCTCAACCCAAATCTTTCCGTGATGCAATTCGATGATCTTTTTAACGATTGCCAACCCTAAGCCCGTCCCTTTGATCGATTCGCTTTGATGTTCCCGTATTTGGGTAAAAGGGTCAAAGAGAGTAGGAATCTGATTTTGAGGTATACCAATTCCTTGATCTTTTATGGTGAAAATATGAAATTTTTCTTCATCACTATATTCTAACACTATTGCAGAGGATTGAGGAGAGAATTTAATAGCATTGCTCAGCAAATTCACCAATACCTGCTTAATCAGTTGCCGATCTGCCTCAATATTGACCGGTTTTGATAAATCAAGATCAAGTGTAATCACATTTTTATTCGCCATCGGTTCAACTAAAATCTTCACTTCATCAATCAGACCTTGCATATCGAAAGGGGCCATAACGACATCCATTTTCCCTGATTCAATTTTTGAAAAATCGAGAATCGTATTGACCAGCGTTAAAAGATTTTTCCCTGAAATATGAATTTTTTCGATAAATCCTTTGATCGTTTCAGGAGTATCCGATTTTGCCATTAGAATCTGCGAAAACCCGATAATGGCATTAAGCGGAGTACGGAGCTCATGACTCATACTGGAGAGAAACGCATCTTTGGCTCTGGATGCCTCTTTTGCGGTGATAAGTGCCTCCTCAAGTGCTTTTTGAACAATCAAACGCTGTTGAACAAAATAATAAGCCAATGTAAGGATAAACGCGGCAAGTGTTGCCAATAAGGATTCAAAAATAAATCCCAGAAATGCATTTTTTAAGTACTCACTCTCTCTAAAAATAACCGCATACGCTACTTTTTCGTTAGTTATTACATTACTTAATGGTAAAAATGTAGCTAATAGGTATCTCCCATTATAAACCCCGTAACTCGAAAACTTTTCCATTGCATCCATTTTTGCAACAATCTCTTTTTGTTTGCGAAAATAGTCCAGACACCCAGCGTGTTCATGATAATTTCGTTTTTTCTCATCATACGCTTCCATTGAACGTTCAAGTCTAAAATTGGGGTTAAGTTTATAAGGAACATAATTTCTTTTTTCAGATGCAAATACTTTTTCTTCAACGACATCAGCGCGCATAACGATATCAAGCTCTTGCTTCTGATCGAATTCGTATGCTTTTTTATACGAGAGTGCTGAACTTGAGATTTCAACACTTCCGAGGTACTTATGCCCTTTATCAAACAGGGGATAAACAAAGCGGAAGCCATTAAAAATTCGACCCTCTTCGAACCCGCTGATCGGCTTGTGGGTACGATTGACGTATTCGATCGTCGGACGAATACCGGTTAGATTATCGCCAAACTGCTCTGGCTTATGAAAACGGAGAAAACTTTCATTATCGGGGAGCTGAAAATGGAGTTGCTGGATTCGAAAGCGATGTAAAATCTGATAATCGTCCCTAAGCATCTCAAAAAGGGAGGTGCGAATCTGCGCCCGTTCATTCTGATCCCCGACAAAGGCATCCCCGTAGAGTTCAATCACCTCATCACTATTGATAACCGTAGTATAAATTAAATCTGATATCTCTTGTAGCGATTGTCCGTGGCGCTGAAAATCAGATTCAACTTCACGTTCTTCATTGGTGATAAAACTTTGGAGATTTCGATAATTAAAGAGGGTGTCGATCCCCACAAATATAAAGGTCAAAAAGAGGAAAAGTGCAACATAAAAACTTTTTGAATCTCTCACTTTTTCATATCTTTCTCTCACCCTTCTTCCTCCAAGAGCCAACAAAAATTATGTTGAGGAATCGCCATCCAAAAGCTTGCTCCCCCAGAGGGATTGTTTTTTACCCCCACAGTTCCGCCATGAATTTCAGCTATTTTTTTAATAATCATGAGTCCTAGTCCTGTACCCGCTTCTTCAATGTATCGCGCATTGGAGAGTTGTGAAAAGGGTTGGAACAATGCCTGAATTTTTTCAGCTGCGATCCCCTTTCCCTGATCGCTGACACGGAGAATCGTGACTGCGGATTCATCATCCATTAGACATTCAATCCGGATACGTCCTTCCGGAGGAGAAAATTTGATTGCATTGCTGATAAGATTTGTCAGCCCTTGTTTTAGCAGGTAAAAGTCTCCTACCATTTCCTCTCGATCGCTGAAAATCTCTAACGCAATCTTTTTTTTCTGGATCAAAGGTTCGGCGAGGGTGGAAACCTCTTGAAACAGTTTTGATACCATCACGATTTGAGGATTATAATCCATTTTACCCGATTCGATTTTCGAAAAATCGAGTACCGTATTGACAACAGAAAGGAGTGTTTTACCCGCTATTTGTATCTTTTCGACAAACCCTTTTGCACTCTCGTTGGTATCAGTTTTAGCCATTAAAATTTGGGAAAAACCGATGATTGCATTTAACGGAGTACGAAGCTCATGGCTCATGCTGGATAAAAACGCATCTTTGGCTTTATTCGCCCCTTCAGCGGCAATCAAAGCCTCTTGCAGCTCTTCAGTACGTTCAATAATCTTTTTTTCGAGCTCTTGGTTGATTGTCCAAATTTCTAAGCTTTTATCTTCTAATAGTTTTTCGGCACTCTTACGGGCGGCACGCTCTCTCTCAAACCGCTTTTTCCATTGAGATGCCTCCAAATCAGCCATGGCGCTTAACCGTAAATCGAGCCAACTGCCCCGCATCATGAATGGTATCGTCTTGTGAAATTTCGATTGTTTCACCAAAATAATCGGCAGAGCCCAACATCAATCCTCTGGCTAAAGGCATTAAAGGTTTGGTGGAAGAATAATCAATCACCAGTTCATTCTCTGTGAGACTAATCACACTGAAACTTGGCAAATCGGCATCCGGATAGAGTTTTTTCACCTGTGGATGGATAAAGGTATCGACCTGAGCAATAAACGGCAAGCACGAACTGAAATTTCCGACCATTGGGGGATAAAGACCGACAATACGGCCAAAAAGATGACGTCCATACGCTTCAATCAGCTCCCCCATGGGTATTTTTGTAATATCCGCTAAACGAGATACGATTGCCACCAACTCTTCGAACGTATAATTAGCCGCTTGGGTATACGCCCCTTTTTCTTCAAGCATTGAAGCTTCAATCATCGCATCGGCTACGTCAAACCCAAACTGATTTTCGACAAACTCCACGAGTTCGGTAAATACCATCCCTTTCATTCTGCTCTCCCTTATTTTTTAGCTTTTATCGTATCGACTGCTTCATCAAAAGCATTTCGGTTTAATCCAAAATCCTCGATCGCTTCATGTGCTTCACTCAGCGCTCTCTCGCTTAAGGGATCGCGTAAGTTAATCGCCTTTGCAATAACATTAAGGATCTGAGAATAGGGATTTTTAGTTGAGGGATTACTAATATCGCGCAATGCATCGGTGAGTGCCGACTCAAAATTCCAATGTTCAAACATCATTGCCGCAATCTCATAACTGCTAAGCCCCAAATAACAGCGCTCTATCTCAACAATCGGCTTATTCTGCTCTATTTCGGCAGCAAATTTATCAAATTCACCCGATCCGATCACTCTAAGCGAAGCAGGAAGTTTCCCCAGTTCCATCAAAAAAGCACTGCTTTGCAAAAGTGGCAACATACCCTTATCAACATTTCGGTA
>JBFYRD010000013.1:0-3343 GCA_041302405.1 Sulfuricurvum sp. | reverse complement strand
CCATGATGGATGTCCGCGAAGCTTTTTTAGCCTTTTTTGAATCAAAACAACACGCACGGGTTCCGAGTTCCCCACTTGTCCCCGATGATGCAACCCTCCTTTTCACCAATGCGGGGATGGTTCCGTTTAAGTCGATCTTTACGGGGGATATCCCTATCCCTGCCAATCCTCGTGCGACCAGTGCACAGACGTGTATCCGTGCGGGTGGAAAACACAATGACTTAGAGAACGTCGGTCATACGGCGCGTCATCACACCTTTTTCGAGATGCTCGGGAACTTTAGTTTCGGTGATTACTTCAAAGAAGAAGCGATCGCCCATGCGTGGGAGTTTGTGACCGAAGTGATGAAACTCCCTGTCGATAAACTCTGGGTAACCGTTCATGAGAGTGACGATGAAGCCGAAGAGATTTGGAAAAAACATATCGCGGCGGATCGTATCATGCGTCTTGGGGATAAAGATAACTTCTGGCAGATGGGAGATACCGGACCGTGCGGACCGTGTTCGGAAATCTTCGTCGATCAGGGTGCAGAACATTTCAACGGCCCTGAGGATTATATGGGGGGAGACGGGGATCGATTCCTCGAAATTTGGAACCTCGTTTTCATGCAGTATGAGAAAAAAGTAAAAGACGGACCGTTAATTCCGTTGCCGAAGCCGTCGATCGATACGGGTATGGGGTTGGAGCGTGCGACTGCTGTACTCGAAGGGGCATTGAGCAATTATGATTCAACACTCTTTATGCCGATAATTCGCAAAGTCGAAGCCCTCATCGGTAAACCCTATACGTATGCAAGCGGTGCATCGTACCGCGTAATCGCTGACCATATCCGTACGGCTACATTCCTCCTTGCTCAGGGGACAAACTTCTCTAATGAGGGGCGCGGGTATGTTCTTCGTCGTATTTTACGCCGTGCGGTTCGTCACGGATATTTGCTCGGATTTACCAAACCGTTTATGTTTGAGGTTGCCGATACCGTTGCAGAGCTTATGGGGAAACAATACCCGTACATTGTTGAAAAACTCAGTGTTCTTAAAGAGCAAATCATGCTCGAAGAGGAGCGCTTTTTCAAAACCATCGCATCAGGGATCGAACTCTTTAATGAAGAGTTGAAAAATACCAAAGAGACATTCAGCGGAGAGGTGGCATTCAAACTCTACGATACCTTCGGATTCCCTCTCGATTTGACCGAAGATATGTTGAAAGAGAAAAATCTCTCTCTTGATGTGGAGACGTTTGAAACCTTGATGAGCGAACAACGTAAACGGGCCAAAGCGGCGTGGAAAGGTTCGGGGGATGCTCATGTCGAGGGGGATTTCAAAACCCTGCTTGAAACATTCGGACTCAACTCCTTTATCGGATACGCTTACACAAAAGCTCCTGTTAAGATCCAAGCTCTTTTAGGTGAAAATTTCGAGCGGGTTGATCAGCTTCATGCTCATCAGCGCGGGTGGGCACTTCTTGAAGAGACTCCGTTTTATGCAGAAAGTGGAGGACAATGCGGTGACACGGGAGTGTTCGGAGATAAAGCATCGGTATTGGATACGAAAAAGTTTCATGGTTTGAATCTCTCTCACATCGAGACCAAAGCAACGCTGAGTGTGGGTGAAACAGTAGATGCTATGGTTGATCCATCGCGTAACGAAATCGCGAAGCACCACTCGGCAACCCATTTGCTGCACGCTGCATTATATGAGCAGTTGGGTGAACATATTTCGCAAGCAGGCTCACTTGTTGAGCATAATCGACTCCGTTTCGACTTCTCTCATCCAAAAGCGATGAGCCATGAAGAGATCGCTCTTGTAGAAGAAAGAGTAAACTATCATATCTTCCACGCGTTGGAAGGGATGACGAGAGAAATGAGCATCGACGAAGCGAAACAAAGCGGTGCAAAAGCGCAGTTCGGTGAAAAATATGGCGATACGGTTCGGGTTGTAAACTTCGGCACCGCATCGGTTGAGTTTTGTGGCGGTATTCACGTCGATAATACGGCAACCATCGGAACGTTTGTAATCGTCAAAGAGAGCGGTGTAAGCGCAGGGGTTCGACGTATCGAAGCGGTGTGCGGAAATGCGGCATATAATCTCTTTAAACAACAACGCCATCTTCTCGAAGAGGTCGAAACTTCGGTTAAAAATCGCGATGTATTAGCGGGAATCGAGCGTCTCAAAGAGCAGGTTAAAACCCTCAAGTCAGAAATGAGCACATTGGCTTCTTCGGCTAAAGAGGAACTCACTGTCACGATGATGAACAATACGGCAGTAGTAGTTGCCGAACTCACCGCCGGTGATATCAAAGAACGTATTGATGAGCTTAAAAATCAGCATGATTCGGTTGCGGTGATCCTCTTCCAAGTCAAAGACGACAAAGTTCTCCTCGCGGCAGGGGCTAAAAATACAACCGTAAAAGCGGGTGATTGGATCAAAGCGATCGCACCGATCCTCGGCGGCGGCGGCGGCGGACGTCCGGATTTTGCCCAAGCAGGTGGAAAAGATGCTAGTAAATTGGGTGAAGCCAAAGAAGCGGCATTAGCGTATGTAACGAAGGAATTGGGACAATGAAAGAATTTTTGATTGAAACTTTTGCTCATCATCGCACATTGATCGTTTTTTTGCATGTCATCAGTGCCGTTATTTGGGTTGGCGGAATGATTGCTATCCGTTTTGCTACCCATCAATCACTGGCACTTATCGGTGATCCAAAGCTCCGTTTAGAGCGCGCAGCGCATACGCTGAAACGTCTTTTCACCATTGTATGGCCATTTGTTATTGTTCTGATCGTTACGGCTGTTTTTATGGCGGTGGGATTAGGATTCCGAGCAGCGGCAGTAGATCCGATGGGAAATGTTATCGATGAGTATGCTATGAGTCTGTATAACACTATCCATATTAAAGAAGCGATTTGGTTGGTGATGGCGATGAATCTTGGGGCTATGATGTGGCGACGCAATAAGGCAGAAGTTGCATTGAAAAATGGCGACGTTGAAACGGCGAAGAGTATGTTGGGTTTGATTGCCAAATATATGGTTCCTCTCAATATAGCATTGGGTGTAATAGCGATTTATATCGGCGTCTTTTTACGAGGCGCTCACGCATAACATGCTCCGTTTAGCTTCATCCTCCATAACCCGTGCTGAGCTTCTAGGGGCGGCGGGTATCCCATATCTTCAAGAGTCTATCGATTTTGATGAAGATTCTATTATTGCCTCCTCTCCGAAAAATTTTGTGTATCAAGCGACACTCGGCAAGTACCGTGTAAATTTAGAAAAATTCGGATGCGCCGATTATCCTCTTTTGGTTGCGGATACGGTAGTAACGGCGCATGGCAAGATTTTACGCAAAGC
>JBFYRD010000061.1:0-5432 GCA_041302405.1 Sulfuricurvum sp. | reverse complement strand
ATATGACTCTTGATGAAAAAATCACCCAGAACGGATTTCGCCTAACCGCTCCTCGTAAAAAAATCCTCTCAATTTTCTCACAGCAAAAACAGCCGATCAGTTTTGACGAATATACCGCTATCGATCCGGCAATCGATAAAAGTACCTTTTACCGAACCATGCAGACATTTGAGCAGGCTAACATCATCAACGGGATCGAATCAGATGAGGGGAAACGCTATTTTGAACTCTTAGAGAGTGTTCATCCCCATTTTATCTGCCAACACTGCCATAGTATCACCTGTCTCAACTCTCAGCCGATTGTTTCACCGCAAGGGTACCAAATCGATTCTGTTATCTCCAAAGGAAGATGCCCTCAATGCTCAGAATAATTGTTCTTCTCTCTAGAAGGAAAAACAGCACTCAAAATTATCGATATTACAGGGGTTAGCATTATGATCACCGTAGGGTGCGCCTTAGCACTTTCATAGTCTAACTGTGCTATAATCGCGAACTTTTTATTAAAATCAAGGATAAACATGACAGGTATACTGCTCATCGTGCAAATCGTTTTGGTCGTTATGATCACCATCGCGGTTTTGCTACAAAAAAGCTCAAGTATCGGTTTAGGAGCCTATAGCGGCTCAAATGAATCGGTTTTTGGTGCAAAAGGTCCAGGTAGCTTTTTGGCTAAAGTAACCTTTTTTCTCGGCTTTGTTTTCGTTGTTAACACTATTGCATTGGGCTATTTTTACGCTCAGCAAAAAAACCAATCCGTTGTCGATGCTATGATTGAAAAAACAGATGTTGCCGCACCGACAATCAATATCGTAAACGATATTAACACTACCAAATAAGACGAAGGGAAATTTCATGTTAAACGAAGTGTATCAATTTTGTGAAGATAAAATGCAAGGGAGCTGTGAGCATCTCTTGAGTAACTTTCGCACACTCCGCACCGGACGTGTCACTACTAAAATCTTGGATAACGTCCGTGTCGATAACTACGGCTCCCTCACGCCGATCGATCAAGCGGCAAGCGTTCTCGCTACCGATGCAACCACGATCACTATCTCTCCATGGGACAAATCGATGCTTAGCGTCATCGAAAAAGCGATCATGAAAGCCGATATCGGTGTCAATCCGAACAACAATGGAACCGAAATCAAACTTTTCTTTCCTGCAATGACCGTAGATCAGCGTCAAGAGACGGCAAAAAAAGCCAAAGGGATGGCGGAAGATGCGAAAGTAGCGGTACGTAATGACCGTAAAAAAGCAAACGACAAAATTAAAGTGCTCGAAAAAGATAAACTTGTTACTGCTGATGAATCTAAATCAGGTCAAGATCAAGTTCAAAAAATTACCGATAAATTTATTGCCAAAATCGAAGAATTGCTCAAAAGTAAAGAGCAAGATATTTTGACGGTGTAACCCTAATGGATATCAAACAAATCTATCTCGATGCCAGCGCCATGCTCGAGGGGCATTTTAAACTTAGTTCGGGTAACCACTCAGCCTATTACCTCCAATCGGCAAAAGTATTGGAACAACCTCGCACAGCAAAGCTTCTCGCTGATGCGTTAGCGCTTAAAATCCAAGAAAACGGAATCGAAATCGATACCGTTTGTGCTCCGGCACTCGGTGGTTTGATCGCAGGTTTTGCCCTCGCAACGGCGCTGGATAAACGCTCAATTTTTGCGGAACGTGTCAACGGTGAGATGCAGATCCGTCGCGGGTTTGAGATCGCTGCGGGAGAAAAAGTCCTCATCTGTGAAGATATCATCACGACCGGCGGCTCAGCGATGGAAGCAGCCAAGGCGATCGAGGCCCTCGGCGGTATCGTAGTCGGTTTTGCAGCCCTTGCTAATCGCGGATTTTGTAAACGTGAGGGAAGTGCGCTAGAGCGTAAAGCTAGCTGTGCATTGCCAAGCGATAAACCTCTTTTTGCCCTTGCTGATTTCGATTTTGAAATGTACGCACCGGATAATTGCCCGTTGTGTGCAGATGGAAGCGAAGCGATCAAACCGGGTAGTCGAGGAAACTGATGTCTACTAATTCCGAAAAGTTCAAGGTAGATATGGCGCACCTCCAAAAAGTGCAGCGTACCCTTCGTAAAGCCGGAAATATTTTTCCCAATGAAACCGAATTGGTCGCCACCCTCGAAGATTTGATTATCAAAGCCCAAGATGACACTTCACTCAACACCTATTACCATATGGGGCAATACCTCAAGCAACGACTAAAAGAATTAAAACACAATCTTGACCAACCGCTCGAAGCGGTTGATACCGCACTGGAAGATATAGAGTGGTCTATCAACTATCTGCAATGGCTCGTGAGCGAAGAAAAGCCTAGTTAAATTTCACAATTAAGCGCTTCACTCACCAAGCGTGCCGCTACTTCTCTTTTTCCGTCAACAGTGATCGAAATAGGAAGACCTCGGAGTGCACGTTTTTCTTCTAAACTGATCACCTTAACCACCAATTTTACATTCGGAGCATAACGAAGAATCGTTTCGCAAATCAATCTTTTTTTATCCAAATTATCAAGGGTCACAATAACACTTACCGAATCTCTGACACACAATTTATCTAATATTGCTGTTTTGGACATATCCCCAAAATAAACCTCTTGAGCATCTTTAAGCGCTTCCTCGACATGTTTATAGCTATTATCTGCCACAACAAAATCAACCCCTTCGCTTTTTAATGCCGTTGCCACAAATTTTCCAACAACACCATAACCACAAACGATAACATGGTTTTTACGCCCTGGAAGCATCGCAAAGGTTTCGGTGACACTGATATCTTTGAAAAAATAACTGCTTATTGCAGTAAGATGGCTCAAAATAAATGGGGTAATAATAATAGAAAGGACAACGATTAGAACCAAGATTTGAGAGAGTGCATCTGGTATCAGTTTATAATTACCAGCTAACGCAAAAATAGCAAATGAAAACTCTCCCACCTGCGAAAGAGCGATAGCGGTTTTAAAAGCAATTTTTCCCTGAGAATGTATCCTCACAACACCAAAAATAACTATCGCTTTAATCACCAAAACACCTATTAAGATTGCAATAATTTCCACGATATGGGTAGCAAAAAGGGCCAAATCGATCTTCATGCCCACGGTAACAAAAAATGTCCCTAGAAGCAAATCTTTAAACGGGGCAATATCGGCTTCCACTTTATGATGATAGCGGGTCTCGGCGATTATCATCCCCGCGACAAATGCCCCTAAAGAATAAGTAAATCCTGCGTATGAAGCCAGAAGAGACGAAGCAACAACAATAACGAGAACAGATCCCATAAATAATTCATCTACTTCGCTTGTAGAGGAGAAATGAAGAAGCCAGCTCATCACCCGTTTACCGATAATGAACAATGAACCTACAATCACCACCGCACTGAGCGCTGTTTGAAGAAGAACTTCACCAATGTTTTTACCATCCGAACTCAAAAAACCAATTAAAATCAAGATAGGAATAACTGCAATATCTTGAAAAATCAAAATTCCGGTCGATTTTTGCCCATAAGGACGGGCGATCTCTTTGGTCACTTTGAGATAACTAAGAACTACTGCCGTCGATGAAAGAGAAAACGCCATAGAGGTTATCAATGCCGTTTCTAAGGCAATACCAAACACCCAATAGGCCAGAATAAAAAAAATAAATCCAGAAATTATGACCTGTAATGAACCGTTAAAAAAAACATCCGTTTTCATCGTGGAAAGGCGCTGAAGTGATACTTCCAACCCTATCGTAAACATTAAAAAAACTACTCCGAATTCAGCAATCATCTCTAATGTATGAGAATCACTCATGTGACGCAAATCAAAAGCATATGCCACCGTCACACCGGTCAGAATGTAGCCGATAATTTGAGAGATTCCGAATCGTTTTAAAATAAGGTTAACGACAATCGACATTCCCAATGCTATCGTGACGTAATAGAGAGCTGATTCCATAAATTTCCAATTTTTCAAACATTTTTATAAGTCTTACAAGTATATAATACGTTCCTTAAGAAGAGCGGCAATTTGTCGACGTTTTGGATCATCACGACCCATTTAACCCCATTGTAAAACGCTAAAAACCTAAGGAATGATTCAATGACTAAATATATTTTTGTAACCGGCGGAGTTCTGAGTTCACTCGGAAAAGGGATTACCGCCGCCAGCATCGGAGCACTCCTCAAACACTCCGGCAAACAAGTCGGCATGCTTAAAATCGATCCTTATATCAACGTCGACCCAGGCACCATGAGCCCCCTCGAACACGGTGAAGTATTTGTAACCCAAGACGGTGCCGAAACCGATCTCGATATCGGTAACTATGAGCGGTTTCTTAATGCAGCGTTTTTACGTACCAGCAACTTTACAACCGGTCAAGTTTACAGCTCCGTTATCGAACGTGAGCGCAGCGGAGGGTATTTAGGGCAAACGATCCAAGTCGTCCCGCATATTGTTGGCGAGATTGTCGATCGTATCAAAAAAGCGGGTGAGGGGCATGAGATTCTTGTCGTCGAACTCGGCGGTACCGTTGGAGACATCGAGGGATTGCCGTTTATGGAAGCAATTCGAACGATGAAACACGATGACGAGGTAGAGGGGACATTCTTCATCCACGTTACCCTTATCCCATTTATCAAAGCAGCTGGTGAGCACAAAAGCAAACCAACACAACACTCGGTTCAAGAGCTTCGCCGTATCGGTATCACTCCGCAGATGATCATCGCACGCAGTGAAGAAAAACTCCCAAGAACCTTTAAAAAGAAACTCGCATTGGCGTGTGATGTCAGCAGCGACAGTATCATCGAAGCGATGGATGAACAAACTATCTATGCGGTTCCGCTTAGTTTCTTGCAACAAAACATTCTTGCCCCAATTGCTAAAGAGCTCTCTCTTGGAGAACTTAAGCCTGACATGGAACAATGGGACTCTTTGGTTAAAAAAATAGTCTCTCCTAAACATCTTGTGACCATAGGATTCGTTGGAAAATATTTGGAACTTAAAGAGTCGTATAAATCGCTCATTGAAGCCCTTATCCACTCAGGCGCCCATCTCGATACCCGTGTTGCCATCAACTGGATCGACTCTGAAAAAATTGAAACCCAAGGTGCTGAAGCACTCCTCGCAGATTGTGATTCCATTCTGGTTGCTGGCGGTTTTGGTAATCGCGGAGTAGAGGGGAAAATCGAAGCGATCCGCTATGCACGTGAGAATCGTATCCCGTATTTGGGAATTTGTTTGGGGATGCAGCTCTCTATCGTAGAATATGCTCGCAATGTCTTAGGCTACGCCGATGCCAATTCGATCGAATTTAACCCGACAACAACCCATCCAATGATTTATCTAATTGATAACTTCATCGATCAATCAGGTGAAACTCAACTTCGCACTCACCACTCTCCTATGGGTGGAACACTACGCTTGGGCGAATATCCATGTGAAAC
>JBFYRD010000059.1:0-2723 GCA_041302405.1 Sulfuricurvum sp. | reverse complement strand
TCTTCAATTTTCGCCATAATAAATGCTTTTGGATTGTCATGGCGAATGGCAGTGAGTTTATTTTGAGTAGCGCTCCATGCAAACGGCGAACCGATGATGAGGCGTGATTCCATCATTGCGGTTTTAATGGTAATATCTTGGCGCGATGCTTCAAGCAAGTCACCCATTTCATGCACACGGTGTCCAAGTTTTAAACCGGCATCCCAAGCGAGGTAGAGAAATTTTTCGATAATGGCTGCGGTATTAAACCCTTCGTTCTTTTCATATACGATCATGAGATCAATGTCGCTATGGACACATAACTGTTCACGCCCATAACTTCCTAACGCGATAAAGGCAATGGGGATATTGCTGCGCATCGGGAGATAATTGCCAAAAAGACGTCTTAAAACTGTTTTGTACATAAGAGATATGATGGAGTCAAGAGTTTTGGTATGGGTAACAAGAAAATCTTTCCCTTGATTACGTTCAAAAAGTTCAGGGAGTGAGTTTTTGTAATCGGTAATGTAAGATTTAAAGAGCTTGGATATTTCGAAATCGCTTGCTTTTTTTTCAATGAGGTCTTCAATCTGTTCGTTAATACTCATAGGGCTGCTTTTTGATTTAATTGTAGCGTAGAATCATTTTTTTTGAGAGCAGAGGTAGATTAAAAATAAGGCAAAAGTTAGTGTTAAACGTAAAAAAGGATAAATATTCATAGGAAAATGATACAATTATTAGAGACTCGAAAAAGGGGTAGCAATGGATAATACGCATATTTACCAAAAAGTTTTAGAAATTCACGATCATGCGATGGGACTTTTGCGTTCGATGAAAATTCCTGCGTATCCTTCTCAATACAAAAAATATTTTGATCAGCTTTTTATTGAGTCAGCAGATGAGGTACTTCGTAAAGACCAAGAAAATGTCGATCAAAAAGTTTTGAGTGATGTGAAAGAGGATGTGAGTAAATACCTTGATATGGTTGAAACCTCTGTTGGTGCATTTATCGAATCTCATTCACAGATTGCATCCGTGGCAGAAGAACAACGACAATGTTTGGATAAAGCCCCTTCGGATTCGATCGAAAAATTTGTCACTTTTATCGAAGATTTAAGCTCACTTAATCGCACTATGTCAGATGAGCTTGACAAAGCGCAATCAAAGATTGATTCACTTACCCAAGAGCTTTACGAAGCACGATCGGCGATTACTACCGATTTGTTGACGAAAGTTAGAAATCGTCAAGGATTTCATGAAGATATAGTACCGATGATCGAAGCGGGAGCTGACAAAAATCTTTCTTTAGTTTTAATGATGGTTGATGTCGATAATTTTAAATTTCTAAATGACGAACACGGCTATGTAGCAGGGGATAAAGTTCTCTATTTTATCGCTCAGACGATTAAGGGGATGATCCGTACTTCGGACAATGTTTATCGTTATGGTGGGGAAGAATTTGCTGTACTTCTCAACCGCTGTGATGTAACGCAAGCAGAGACTATGGCGGACAAAATCCGTTTAAAAATTGAGCAAAGCAATCTCCTTTATTTAGGTAAAAGTGTTCATGTAACGATCAGTGTCGGCGTGACAACGCATAAGCAGGGTGATACACTAGAAGATTTGATTGAACGTGCTGATAAAGCACTTTATTGTGCTAAAAAATCAAATAAAAACTGTGCGGTTCTTTTTGACTGGTAGTTCATATCTTTTGCTATAATGCGCGTCAAAATAAGCAGTTAAAGATTTTATTATGAATTTGATCGAAAAAGTAAAAAATCATGAACGTCTGAATTTCGAAGAAGCGGTTGCACTTTATGATTTAGACCTCTTTACCCTTGGCGAACTCGCCGACGAGCGTCGCAGATCACTCCACGGCAAACGTACCTATTTTAATATCAACCGTCATATCAACCCGACCAATATCTGTAAAGACGTGTGTAAATTTTGTGCCTACAGTGCAAGCCGTAAAAATCCCATTCCCTATACCATGAGTCATGAAGAGATTTTGGCAATCACCGACGATATCGTCGCGCGTGGTATTCGTGAAGTACATATCGTCTCCGCTCACAACCCTGAAACGGGATTAGAGTGGTATTTGGAAGTGTTTAGCAAGATCAAAGCAGCTCATCCAGAACTCCATATTAAAGCACTTACAGCCGCAGAAGTACACTTTCTCGCCGAAGAGTACGGTAAAAGTTACGATGAGATTATCGATTTGATGATAGCCAACGGTGTTGATTCGATGCCCGGAGGCGGTGCGGAGATTTTCGATGAGAAAGTGCGTGATTACATCTGCAAAGGGAAAGTTACTTCCGCTCAATGGCTCGAAATTCACCGTAAATGGCACTAACGTGGGATGAAATCCAATGTGACGATGCTCTTCGGTCACGTCGAAGAGCGCTCTCATAGGATTGATCACATGATCCGTATCCGTGATTTGCAAGACATTACAGGTGGCTTTAACTGTTTCATCCCTTTGGTCTACCAGAGCGAGAATAACTTTTTGAACGTTAAAGAGTCGATAACAGCGCATGAAATTCTCAAAACCATGGCGATTAGCCGTATCGTTCTCGACAATGTCCCGAATCTCAAAGCGTACTGGGTCACTTCGACAGTGAATTTAGCCCTTGTTGCCCAAGAGTTTGGAGCCAACGATCTTGATGGTACGATAGAGCGCGAGTCGATCAACTCTGCCGCCGGAGCCAAAAGTGCTCATGGAGTAAATCTTGAAGAGTACGTTG
>JBFYRD010000003.1:0-7660 GCA_041302405.1 Sulfuricurvum sp. | reverse complement strand
TCTTTTTATCAACTTTAAAATCGTTTTGAATCCTATCCGGGTTTTTGCCATCTATGTTTACCTCTTCTACGAATCCGACATCAATCCCTTTTATTCGAACCGGAGAAGAGCCTTTTAACCCCGCAACCGACTCGGAGACATAAGTGCGATAGCTCTGAAATTTATCCTCGTTCGAGCCGTATTTTCCTAGCCAAAAGGCAAAAATAGCCAGAGAAATCAGACCAAAAAGAGCGATTACCCCTACGAAAATAAAGTTTGCGTTTCTCTCCATTACATCACCTTTAAAAATTCATTTAAAAACGGCTGGTTGCTTCGAACCGCCTCTTCGTAGTTGCCGTCAAAACAGACCTTTTTATTATTCAAAACGATAAAACGATCCAGCACGGTTTTGATCGTATCCAAATCATGCGTCACAATCACGACGCTAAATCCAAACATGTCACGCAGTTCGACGATTAGCCGATCAAATGCCTCGGCACTGGAGGGGTCTAACCCACTGGTAGGCTCATCTAAAAAGAGGAGCTCAGGGTCTAGCGCCAGTGAGCGCGCCAACCCTACCCTTTTTTTCATCCCGCCGCTCAACTCTTTAGGGTATAAATAGGCGGCTGAGGAAGGCAACCCCACCATACTCAGTTTGGTCATCGCGATATTTTCGATCAATTCGTGAGAGAGGTTTGTGTATTCCCATAGAGGCAAAGAGATATTTTCAAGGACATTCATAGAGGAATAAAGGGCACCGAATTGAAACAAAACCGCCCATTTTTGCCGAAGCCTTTGAGCCCCTTTTGCATCTATATCTCGGATCGATTCTCCTAAAATATCGATTTTGCCGGAGTGAAATTTTTGGAGCATAATGAGCTGACGCATCAGGGTCGATTTCCCCGCTCCGCTCCCCCCGAGAATCCCAAATATCTCCGATTTTTTCACCTCGAACGATACCCCATCATGGACGAGTTGATGATCGAATTTCGTCACGATGTTCTCAACTTTAATGATCGTATTCATATTCCCAGCTTTGTAAGGGCTATCGCGATACAGGCGTCACAGATAATGACCCAAAAGATCGCACTCACGACGCTTTTCGTGGTCAATGCTCCAATGCTCTCAGTGCTTCCGCTTACTTGAAATCCGCGGTAACACCCGACAATGGCGATTATTCCCCCATAAATCGGAGATTTTCCCAAACCGACGTAGAGCTCGTTAATCGAGATTTCGAGATACATCCGATCGATAAATTCATTGACACTGATCCCTAAATGGAGATTTGCGACGACCAATGCCCCCATCATCCCCGCGATGTCAGCAGCAAAAATGATGATCGGCATCATCAAAATCAGGGCAAATACACGAGGCAATACCAAAAAGACGAACGGATCGAGACCCATCGTTCGCATCGCATCGATCTCTTCGGTTATTTTCATTGTCCCGATCTCTGCCGTAAAAGAGCTCGCACTCCTCGCCGAAATCAAAATAGCGGCAATCATCGGGGATAACTCCCGAAATACGGACATAACGCTCAAATCAACGACGAAAATATCCCCTCCGATTTTGTTCAGATACCCAGCTGATTGGTACGCAACCACCAAACCGATCAAAAACGAGAGCATCATAATGATGGGTATAGCTCTGATCGCGGCAATATCAACCTGTTTTACAAAAGAGGTAAAGCGAAAATTCCACGGTTTTATCATCACTTTGAAAGTAGCGGCGGCCCCTTCTCCGACAAATGATAAAAAATTACCTACACCAGCAAAGAGCTCGAACATCCCTCTGCCGAAAGCTTCTAGAAAATGGGATTTTTGCTTTCGCAATAAAGGTTTATACGAAAAGTTTTTTTCATAAAAAGTGAGTAGTTTATGAATATCAGAGCTTAGATTGACGAAATCAACACGGCACCCTCTCGTGCGCATAGCCTCTTTGAGACGTATAATCTCAACGGCTCCGGCAGAATCGATGCAGGTACACTCACTAAAATCAAAAAGGAGTGATATTGAACCTAGATGAAGAATCTTTTTTTCGATATGATGGTTACGAGAGAGTGATTCTTTTGTCCATTCCGACATCATCATCACTGTCGCGGCATACTTCGTCACGGGATCGTATTTGATGCGTATCATGGCAAAATTATGCCTTTAAATCGACCTAAACGGTGTAACCAAAAAGTAACCTAATTTTATAACTATGCGCACTCGTAATCTTTTTATCGTACACTTACGTAGTGTTAGTTTCATCACCAAAAAGGGAAATAATGAAAACAAATCGACCCCATAGTACACCCACAATAGAATCTGAATTTTTATCCAAAGTTTTGGATCGATTGCTCGATTTAAAAGAGAAAATGACCCTCGATACCAATCCTTCCCTCGATAATCTCTCTTTGCTCAATCTGCATCACTATCTCAACCTCCGTAAATACGATTTTTCACAGCTACAAGATGATCTTACCAAAGTAGGGCTATCCTCTTTTGGACGATCTCAGGGGCATATGGAGGCGAGTGTGAATGTCGCGCTTGAGATGCTCTCTCTATCATTAGGAAAAGAGCTGTTACTTCCAAAGAGCCGTTTGAGTTATGAAGCTTCTCATCAGATTATGGACAAAAATACACAGATATTTTCCACCTCCAGCGATAAAACCAAAATCATGATTACCATCCCCTCTGAATACGACGAAGGGTGGTTTAGCGACCTCTCCCGCGAGGGGGTTCACCTCTTTCGGATCAATACGGCGCATGATCATCCAGATGCATGGAATGAAATGGCAGAGGGGATTAAAAAGGCGTCGTGTGAAGATAAAGATTTAAAAATTTATGTTGATCTTGCGGGTCCGAAAATCCGAACCTCTTTGCCGGAAGGGAAAAAAACGAAAAAAATCAAAGTCTTTTATGGTGATAAAGTATTGATCCACTCTAGCACATCAACCCTCTCTAAAAAAGAGACAAAACATTATCATGCCGTCGTAGGATGCACCTTGGAAAAAATAGGGAGCATGGTGAATGTCGGCGATCATCTCTTCTTGGATGATGGAAAAATTGAACTTTGCATCGATGAGATCCTCGGTGAAGATATTGTTTGCAGTGTCTTGACGCGCAATGATGAGGGGTCTAAAATAAAAGATGAAAAAGGGATCAATTTCCCCAGTAGCGACATCGCGATTCATGCTATTTGTGAGCATGACAAAGAGGTGCTTCCGTATGTCTGTGAATACGCCGATATTCTTGGTATCTCCTTTGCCCAAACCCCTGAGGACATCACCGATTTGATCGATGAGTTGGAAAAATTAGGGAAAAAAGGGAAAATAGCAATCGTCGCCAAAATCGAAACCAAAAAAGGGGTCCGAAATCTCCCCTCTATCCTCGAAGCACTTATCGAATACGGAAATTCAGGGATTATGATTGCACGGGGTGATTTGGCAATCGAGATCGGATTTGAAAACCTCGCTTATATGCAAGAGGAGATCCTCGATCTTTGTACAGCGGCGCATATGCCGGTTATCCTCGCAACCCAAGTATTGGAGAGTAAAATGAAAACCAATATTCCCAGTCGAGCCGAAATCTCAGACGTTGCTTTTGCTCATAAAGCGGAGTGTGTGATGCTCAACAAAGGGGAATACGCCCTGGAGACGATCAAAATCCTCACCACGATTTTTGCACAGATGGATTTGATCTTCCGAAAAAACAAACTGCTCTATAACCCAAGTTTTCAGTGGAGTTAAATAGACCCAAACGGACTAGGCGATGTTAACAATGTTGAGTACAATAACGAAAAAATCGGGAATGTTATGCTCATATCTTCACTTGCCATTATCGCCGGATTTATCTTTCTTATTTTGAGTGCGGATCGCTTCGTCGAAGGCGCTTCCGCTGCTGCCAAACATTTTGGAATGTCCCCTCTGCTCATTGGGATGGTGATTGTCGGGTTCGGCACCTCTGCACCCGAGATGGTTGTCTCCGCTATTGCGGCGATGGAGGGAAATCCTGCCCTGGCGCTAGGAAACGCTTATGGCTCGAACATCGTTAATATTGCTTTGATCCTCGGGATCACGGCAATCGTCACCCCCATCGCAGTCCACTCCAAAATTATTAAAAAAGAGCTCCCCCTTCTCTTGGGACTTAGTCTCTTTGCTGCTTTATTGCTCCTTGATGGCGATTTAAGTTTATTGGATGGGATAATACTTCTCGCTCTCTTTTTTGGCCTCGTAGGATGGTCGATTTATGCGGCGATGAAGGGAAAAGGGGACATCCTCGAAGAGGAGATGGAAGAAGAACTAAAGGCGCATGCGATGCCTCTGAATAAAGCTCTCTTTTGGCTTTTTGTCGGATTGGTGATGCTGATAGTAAGCTCAAAAATCCTCGTATGGGGGGCTGTCGATATAGCCCAAAATCTCGGCGTGAGCGACCTGATTATCGGATTGACGATTGTCGCGCTTGGGACATCCTTGCCAGAACTTGCCGCTTCGATAATAGCAGCCAAAAAAGGGGAGCACGATATCGCTATCGGAAATATCGTCGGATCAAATATGTTCAACCTCCTTGCCGTCGTAGGGATCGCAACCGTTATTTCACCGATTGCATCCGTTCCTGCTGAGGTGTTGGAACGTGACTGGCTCGTAATGTTTGCGCTCACCTTGGCCCTTTTGGTAATGGCCTATGGATTCAAGAATAAAAACCCTGAAATCGGTGCGTTAAAGGGGTTGATACTGCTTGTGGTTTACATCGGTTACAATAGTTACCTTGCATTTTCACTAACGTAAGAGAGCGGTGTTTTAAACAGATGGAGTCTCCAATACAAACGCTTCTATAACCTTGTTTTTGAGTGGAAATAATCGGTAACCGATTTGAAATTAATAGATTCTATACTTAGCGCATGGAACAATTATCCCCTTTTTATGAGCGTTATTTTGATGTTTTGGATATTGCTTTTCAGCCGATTGTCGATATCCATTCGGGAATCACTTTTGGGGTGGAAGCCCTTTTACGCGGAACCGATGTGTTGGGATATGTTAGCATCGAAGCATTTTTCGATCATCTTTATGAAGACAATATCCTTTATACTTTCGATCTTAGATTGCGTGAAAAAGTGATCGAAAAATTTTGTAGTATTCCGGGTTTCGAGAATCTAAAGCTTTTTTACAACCTTGATAATCGGGTATTGGAGATGACCGATTTTTCAAAAGGAAATACTTCTCGAATCCTCAGACGTTACGGTCTCGATCACAAGAGGATAGTGTTTGAGCTCTCTGAACACAATGAAATCATCAACATCGATCATTTTACCCGACTCATGAGCCATTATGGGGATGAGGGATTCTGTATCGCGATTGATGATTTCGGGATCGGACAATCGGGATATAAACTTTTATACCATTGCACCCCGAACGTGATCAAAATCGACCGCTTTTTTCTCAGTTCTATCGATAAGGATCCGAAAAAAAAGCTCCTCGCTCGCAACATGGTACAGCTCGCTACCCTTTTGGGTTCTCGTGTCATTGCAGAGGGTGTTGAAACCGATAGAGAGCTGTTGGTCTGCAAAGAGATCGGTGCGCAGATGGTTCAGGGCTATTTTGTCGCCTATCCAACCATCAATGCTGCACAAATAGCTCAAAAATATTCACATGTCGTCGAACTTTCTGAAAAAGATCACCGTTTTAAATCACATCAAAACATCATACTAAAACGTCTGGAGATCATCAAACCGATCGTTATCGGTGATTCGATGGAATCATTGTTAGATCTGCTCAAAGCGGACGATGAGCTTTTTTTGGTTCCCGTCGTTGATTCCTCATCCTTTCCAAAAGGGATTATCCATGAACACCGTCTCAAATCGGTCATCTATTCCCCTTATGGCAGATCACTGATCCAAAACCGTTCTTCAAATCTTTCGGTTTTAGATACCTATATTGAACCGATCCCTGTCGTCGATGTCTCAATGCCGCTTGAGACGATTATAGAGCTTTTTTCCCTCTCTCCGAATGCTCCGGGTGTTCTTGTAATCGAATCGTCGCGTTACATCGGGTACCTCAGTGCACGTGAAATGATCGAAGTGGTGCATGAACGCAATCTTATCTCTGCCCGCGACCAAAATCCCCTCACACGATTACCGGGGAATTATCGTATTAATGAATTTATTGCGCAGATCCTCGAAAATAAAAATGAAGCGGTTGTCGTCTACTTTGATTTTGATCATTTTAAACCGTATAACGATTATTATGGATTTCGAAACGGTGATCGCGTTATTTTGCTCTTTGCTGAACTTATGCACAAATATCTCTCTACCGATTTTTTCAAGGGACATATTGGCGGAGACGACTTTTTTATGGGGACTCTCTTGCGTGAAGAGCTCACATTCGAATCGGTATGTGAGCAGATTGAGCGGTTAATTTATCAATTTATCGATGAAGTACGTGAATTTTACGATCAGATAGATCGTGAACGAGGATTTATCCTCTCGGAAGATCGAGAAGGAAACAGCAAAGAGTTTAAACTTCTCAGTGTCAGCGCAGTTATTATCGGTTTGGGAAAAGGGTCAACCCCTATCAGCGGAGAACATTTACAGCACTTATTTGCCCAAGAGAAAAAACGGGCTAAAAAATCGCCTACCCACATGAGCATTATTCACGCCCGCGAGAGTTAAGGGCTTTTACCGCTACTTTTTCTTCGGAGGATTATGGGGGAGAAAATCGCGGAAATCTTTGATATAGATCGCGTTGATCCCCTGACCCAACTCATGGATATCAGCATCGAGGCGCAGCCAGCGATTTACGGTGTATTGCAAAAGAACACTCGATACGGTATCGTTTTTATAGATTACTCGAAGGTCTTTGTTTAAACGTGCTCCCACTTCAAACCCCATCCCCCCCTCAGCGGTGGTGAGGATATTCATCGTGTCGATTTGGAGTTTGGTCGCTCCGCTGATGAGCCCTTTCAATCCTGCTCCGAGCATAAAGTTCGTTGCATCGGCGCGGACGGTCGTGGTGGAGTTGTCTCCTCCCCCGACCGCATTTGCCGGTGATCCGAAAAGAATATAGCTCATAATGTCATTTTGACTCATCACCGGATCGGAACTAAAGAGAAAAATCGGCGAATCGAGCGTATGGGTGACATAAATGAGGATTTTGTTGTAATCGACTTCATGTCCGATGGTGAGATTCAGATACGGATTGAGGGGGATGTCACCGCCAAAATAGATTTCGGAGTGTTTAATGGCAAAGAGTTTCCCCGCTGTTGTAGCGGTACCATTAGGGATCGTTACCATCCCTAAAATTTGCATCGGATCCGTTGACTCTTTCCAGAGGGTGATGTCGGGATTAAGACGTAAATCGAGCTCTTTGGTTTTAAAATGAATCGGTTCATCTGCGCTGATACGGAGGTTCATCGCGAGTTTGGTAGTACTCGGCGGACGGACGTCTTGGATGATAATGATGTCGTCGTCCATGACCTTGAACTGCTGTAGTGGCAAATAGGTGATTGTTGCGTCGAGGATGGTGAGAGAACCTGAGAGGTTTTGGTTCGCTTCGCTGTCGCGTGCAAAGGCGATATCGGCTCGTACATGTGCCTCACCTTCCGGACCTTTGTAACTAAAACGGTCTGAGTGAAGATTTAAGCTGGCACTGAGATCATTTTGAACGTTTCCGCTAAGGAGCAGGCTATCATAAATCCAGAAC
>JBFYRD010000058.1:0-11955 GCA_041302405.1 Sulfuricurvum sp. | reverse complement strand
GCCTCAAATAAATAAGGATCAAATTCTGTTCGCTTAAACCCTTTATAGATAGAAGCTACAGGGGTGATGAGAGAGGAGAGGGCAGCCCCTCCGAGTTCCCGATTTCCAAAATGGGCAGAGACGAAGATAATTCCTCTACTCTGAGCCAAAAGTGAATCTACTTTTTCACGATTGTGAAACGTTACGCATGAAGCGATCATTGCGGCACTATTTCGGCGATTTTCCATTGTTTGAAGCAGATTCAGCGCTAAGTTACGATAACAATAGGCTTCAATCTCTTTTTTGTCTGTATCACTCAATTCTTCTTTAAAGGCAAAGGCAAGATTTTGTTGAATCACTTTGTTGCGAGAGGGGGCAAGTTGATGTGCCATTGCGGCTAATGAGGTAAAGATTCCTTTTCTCCACGATCTTGGTAATGCCATTAAAAAGGTGTCCAAGAGTAAAAAAAGGCGATATAAAAGCATTACAATAGTTCCTTCGCTTTTTGAATAATCAATTCAGGATCGATATCACGGATTGAAAAATCGTTGCGGTCAATTTTTAAAATGTTAACAGGTGAGGGAGATTTGATCCCAATATTACGAGCGGTAGGGAAAATCATCCGCTCATTCGTAGGGCCGAAGAGGGTAATGGATGCTTTATTCATCGCCCACGCCATGTGGGTAGGCCCTGTATCATTGCCGATCGTGAGATCACAGTGCGCGATGAAACTTACCAATTCATTCAGTGACATTTTGGGAGCAATATACGCATTCTCTGAATGCTCCGCGATCCATTGCGCATCTTGGTACTCTGCGTCTGTCCCCCAAATTAGATGGCATGGATAGGGTAAGTTTTCACAGAGCGTGAGAAAATGCTCTTTAGGATAGCACTTGCTTGGCCAAGAAGCACCGATAACAAAGGCGATATTTTTATCTCCATGTAAAGAATCATTTTTTTTCATTATAGGGAAAAGGGGTTCTTTTTGAAGGATCTCGTTTTCATCATAGGCGATCTTAAGCCCTTCGGTAATTACCAAAACATTGCGTTTGATGATATTCATCTCATACGGGATGGCAGAGGTGGTATCGTAAAAACATGCGGCAAATTTTTCGCGTATACTGTTACGATCAAATCCGTGTACTTTCCCTTTAATAAAAGAGGTGACGATTGCTGATTTGAGGAGCCCTTGGGCATCGATAATTTGATCATATGACGGATGTGATCGGAGGGTGCGGATGGTCTCTCTCAGAAGGAGAAAACTTTTTGTTTTTCGAATCCGTTTTATCGGAACAGGAATCACCTTGTTAATAAGTGGATGATCATTCAAAACAGGGGCAAATGCCTCTTCGACGTACCAATCGATTAGCGCATCAGGATAATGATGTGCGATAATCTGTAGTACGACAGCGGTGTTTACAATGTCGCCCAACGCGCTAAGGCGAACAATAGCAATATGGATTTTAGCTGAATTCATAAGCGTAACTATAGCGCAACTAAGTTACAATATACTCTATTTTATACGCTAAAGGGAACAAAGTCCTATTTGGCCACGCATGAGACTTTAATACTAAAGTTTCCATACAATAAGACAAAATTTCTAAGAGGAGAGTAGATACATGGTTATTCAAGATATTCAACAATACTCAGAAATCCGTCCGAAAGCACGAGCCTATTTTTGTTATCTTTTTCACAAAAATCTTCCTAATCATCTCCCCTCCGTTTCGATTGAAACACTAACCGCACGCCTTCTTAAAATTAGAGGCGATTTAAAAGAACTGGAAGCTGCTTATTTACTTGATGCTGCAGGCAATCAGGTAACTCCGACTTATTTGAAAGATGGAAAAAAAGAAGAGGATATCGGGGTAAACCGTTCAACCCGTGCCTATTATTATCGAGCAATGCATGAGCGACGATGTACGATTACCGATCCTTATCCCTCGTTACTTAATGATGAATTGACTATTACGGCATCCGAACCTATTTTTGATGAGCATGGGGAAATCGTTTATGTGGCGTGTATCGATATGCCACTGGCTGAAGTCCTTAAAATTGCTCATCCGATGGCACTTGAATCATTCGCAGGGCGTTTTTTTAGAGTAGCTTATGGTGCTTTTACTATGGTCCTTGCTTTAGTGGCATTGTTGCTATTCGTTAAAGGTATTGAAGGATTTTTATCGTATGGACTTGGCCATGTTGATCAAATTGAGATCAAAGATATTTTTGAAGCCACAATTTTATTGACATTATCATTGGCAATACTTGATTTGGTGAAGACACTTTTTGAAGAAGAAGTGCTAGGTCGACCCAAAAATGACCCGGCTTCGAGCATTCATAAAACAATGGTTCGCTTTTTAGGCTCTATTATCATCGCACTCTCGATTGAAGCGCTGATGTTGGTGTTCAAATTTGCCATGACCGAGCCGCACATGATTGTTAATGCTATTTATATTATTGGAGGGGTTGCGATGCTGCTCGTCGGGCTTGCGGTTTATATCCGATTTACGAATTTAGGAGAACGCCGTTGATAGCTATTGTTGATTACAATATGGGTAACCTTGCCAGTGTAAAGAACGCATTTGATCTTTTAGGGGAAAAGGTTATTGTTGAATCGGATCCTGAAAAGCTTAGAGGATACGATCGTATTATCCTCCCCGGTGTTGGAGCCTTTGGAGATGCGATGGAACATCTCAAAGATCGCGGTATGGATCAGGCGGTACGTGAATATGCCGCAAGCGGAAAATATTTATTGGGTATTTGCCTTGGGATGCAGTTGCTGTTTGAATCGAGCGAAGAGTTTGGCATATCTGAGGGGCTTGGATTGATAAAGGGGCGAGTGGTGGCGTTTGATACGAGCCGTTTTACGTCACCTCTGAAAGTTCCTCATATGGGATGGAACCGGATGTTTACCTCGGAACATTCACTTTTTAACGGATTGGATGAAGCCCATTATCTTTATTTCGTACACTCCTATCATGCCCTGTGCACTCATGAAGCGGACAGTATTGGGGAATCGATATACGGGTACCGTTTTACGAGTGCCGTAGCTCATGAAAATGTCATGGGAATCCAGCCTCACCCTGAAAAAAGCCATCAAAATGGCCTCTCTATCCTCAAAAATTTCATCAACCTCTAAAGGATTTATTTTTATGACTATTTTTCCGGCAATTGATCTTAAAGATGGCAAAGCGGTACGGCTCACTAAAGGGCTTATGGAGAGTGCCAAAATTTACTCTGATACTCCATGGGAATTGGTTAAAACGTTCGAAGAGATGGGTGCTGCTTGGGTCCATTTAGTCGATCTTAACGGGGCGTTTGCAGGAGAGCCAAAAAATTTAGAACAAATTCGGGCTATTCGTGACAACTGCAATGTTAAACTCCAACTCGGCGGCGGTATTCGTGATGAAGCGACGATTCAACGTTATTTGGAATTAGGGATAGATCGTCTCATCTTAGGTTCGATTGCTCTACGTGATCCGGAATTTGTGAAATCAATGGCAGCGAAATACCCTATTGTGGTTGGTATTGATGCGATTGATGGATACGTTGCTGTAGAGGGATGGGGCGAAGTGAGTTCCATGAGAGCAACGGATTTAGCACGTGCTTTTGCAGATGCAGGGGTTGAAGCAATCATTTGTACCGACGTAGGTCGTGATGGTACTCTTGGTGGCGTCAATGTGGAATTTACCCTTGAAATAGCCAGAGCATCTGGAATACCAACGATTGCAAGCGGGGGAGTTAAAGATGGAAGTGATATCGAAGCGTTGCAAATGTCTCAAGAGGTTTCCGGTGTAATCGTTGGAAAAGCATTTTATGAGGGGAAAATCGACCTCAAAAAATATCTTTAAACTTCTCACAAAGATGGATAGGTTATGATTGGGATATTTATTCTCTCTCAATAAGAATTGACAAAAGGATTTGCTTTGAAATTATTAGTTGTAGATGATAGCTCGACAATGCGCCGTATTATCAAAAACACTCTTTCTCGACTTGGTTATGAAGATGTTTTAGAGGGTGAAGACGGATTGCAAGGGTGGAGTGTACTTGATGCTAATCCTGATATGGGAATGTTGATTACCGATTGGAATATGCCGGAGATGAACGGACTTGAATTGGTGAAGCAAGTACGTGCTGACCCACGTTTCAGTGACCTTCCGATCATCATGGTTACCACTGAAGGGGGAAAAGCGGAAGTTATTACCGCTCTTAAAGCAGGGGTTAACAACTACATTGTTAAACCGTTTACTCCTCAAGTTTTAAAAGAAAAACTTGCTGCCGTACTTGGTACTGAGGGTTAATGCAAGACTACTATTATATGTTGGTGGTTAAACCATCATCGCATAGAGAGCTTTTTAGCGATTTTTTAGTTGATGCTATACCGGTTGGGTTTGAAGAGATTGATGAGGGATTTATCATTCGGAGCGAAGAAGATCTCGAAACCATAATGTGGGGAATCGAGCAGTTCGCTGAAGCACTGCAGCGTGCATTAGGTGAAGTGGTTGATGTTGATATGACCCTTACCAAAGAGAAAAATGATGATTGGATTGCTCAATATCAACAAGGTATCACTCCAATTGAAATAGACCCTTTTTATATCCATCCGACATGGGAAGATCCTCGTGAGGGGATGCTAAATATCGCCATCGATCCTGCATTAGCATTTGGAACAGGACATCATCCGACAACCGCTTCGTGTCTACGTGCTATAGCGAAATATGTCAAAACTGGTGATATTGTGATGGACGTCGGATGCGGAAGCGGGATTTTAGCGATTGCTTCGATTAAAAAAGGGGCTACGGTTGATGCGTGTGATACTGACCCCCTTTCGGTAGAGAATGCAATCGCTAATGCGGAGCAAAACCAGATTACTTATCGACGTCTCTGGGAAGGCCCCGTTCAAGAGAGTGATGAACTGTATGATGTTATCATCGCGAATATTGTTGCCGATGTTCTTGTTTTTATCGCCAGTGATCTTAAAAAACGGTTACGAGAGGGGGGCATTTTGATCCTCTCAGGAATAATGGATAAATATGAAGATAAAGTTCTGCGCGCGTACAAAACGCTTGAATTAACAGAGCGTATCGTCGAAAATGAATGGGTAACATTGGTTGTTGCTCAAAAAGGAAACTAGCACTATGTCTCAAAATGAATCGAATCCGAATCCGGATAAAAACAGTAATTTTTTTAATAAAAATCCTTTAATTACTTTTGCTATTTTTTCAATCGTTGTCATTATTCTTTTCAAAGCTGTGATTGGTGATGATAATGAGCTCACCGGCAAAGTCAATGGTCAAAATGTGACACGTACCCAAGAGATCAGTTATGCTGATCTTAAAAAGCTTATTCAAGAAAAACAGGTTGAAAAAGTCTCTATAGGACAAACGTACATACGTGCTATTGGTAATGATGGAGCTGGTAAAGTTGCTTATACCACACGTATCGTTGGTCCCGATGCTACACTTATCCCGTTATTGGATGAAAAAGGGATCAACTATGTCGGCTTTTCAGAGAGTAACTGGTTTACAGAAATGTTTGGTTGGTTATTTCCTTTCTTAATTATTATTGCTATTTGGATGTTTTTCGCAGGTCGTATGCAAAAAAGTATGGGCGGCGGTATTCTGGGGATGGGAAATTCCAAAAAACTGATTAATTCCGAAAAACCAAAAACAAAATTCGACGATGTTGCCGGTGCGCAAGAGGCGAAAGAAGAAGTTTTAGAGATTGTTGATTTCTTGAAATCTCCGGATCGTTACGTAGAACTGGGGGCGAAAATACCTAAAGGGGTTTTACTCGTCGGTAGTCCAGGGACAGGTAAAACATTATTGGCAAAAGCCGTTGCCGGAGAGGCAGAAGTTCCTTTTTTCTCGGTATCGGGATCAAGTTTTATCGAAATGTTTGTCGGTGTCGGTGCGGCGCGTGTTCGTGATTTGTTTGAGCAAGCCAAAAAAGATGCCCCTTCAATTATCTTTATCGATGAGATCGATGCGATCGGTAAAAGCCGTGCGGCTGGTGGAATGATGGGCGGGAATGATGAGCGTGAACAAACCTTAAATCAGCTCCTTGCCGAGATGGATGGTTTCGGAACAGATACTCCGATCATCATTTTAGCGGCAACCAACCGTCCTGAGATTCTTGACCCGGCACTTCTTCGTCCGGGACGATTTGATCGTCAAGTATTGGTAGACAAACCCGATTTCCAAGGGCGTATCGATATTCTTAATGTTCATGCTAAAGGGGTAAAACAAGATGCGGACGTCGATCTTGAAGAGATTGCACGTCTAACAGCAGGTCTTGCCGGAGCAGACTTAGCCAATATTATCAATGAAGCAGCATTGCTGGCAGGACGCAAAAGCCAAAAAACAGTACGTCAAGCCGATATGCGTGAAGCGGTAGAACGTGCTATTGCCGGATTATCGAAAAAGAGCCGTCGCATTGATGAAAAAGAGAAGCGAATCGTGGCATATCATGAGAGCGGACATGCATTATTGGCCGAGACAACTAAGGGAGCCAAAAAAGTTTCCAAAGTCTCTATTGTCCCTCGCGGACTTGCGGCATTGGGGTATACACTTAACACCCCTGAAGAGAATAAATATTTGATGCAACGTCATGAATTAATCGCTGAAATCGATGTATTGCTCGGTGGACGTGCTGCAGAAGAGGTCTTTATCGGTGAAATTTCTACCGGTGCAGCGAATGATTTGGAGAGAACAACCGATATCCTAAAAGCGATGGTGCAAATGTACGGCATGAGTGATGTCGCAGGACTAATGGTGCTAGAACGTCAGCGCAGTACTTTCTTGGGTGGCGGTATGACTCAGGCAAAAGAGTACAGCGAAAAAATGGCTGAACAGATGGATGAGTTCATAAAATCTACGTTGGCCGAACGTTATATTGCGGTCAAAGCACGATTGGAAGAGTATCGTGATGCTATCGAAAAAATCGTCGAACTTTTGTATGCTAAAGAGAATATCAGCGGTAATCAAGTTCGTGAGATTATTCAAGCTTTTGAAATTGAGAATAACATTGAAACAAAAGTTGAAGCACCCAAAGAGACACCATCAAGTAAAAAAATAGTTATTGACGAATAAAAAGGAGATATTATGAGCGTTCAAAGTGATACTTTTATCCTCTCAAGCCGAGGATGGTTACTATCGGGTGTGTTGAGTGCTCTTTTTTTATTTTTCACAATGACCGGTTTGCATCTTTTCCAATTTTTATTCGGTGCATTATTGTTGGCCGTCTTGATCATCTTTCGTAATCCGGAGCGTAATACGGCTCAAAGTGAAGAGCAGGGAATTATCAGCAGTGTAGATGGTGTTGTTCTCTCGATCGAAGAGACGATGGTGGATGAGCAAAAAATGACTAAACTCACCATTATGAATTCGTTGTGGGATGTATCGATTCTCCGTGCACCGTTTGATGGAAGCATTGAAGGGTTTAAGATTCGTCGTGGAGCTTCGTTACCACTTTATAACCCAATGGCAGACACATTAAATGAGAAAGCGGTACTCTCTTTTCGATCTTCCAAAGGGGATGAAATTTACATCGAGCATTTGAGTGAACAAAGCTGTTTTCCTATTGGTATCGAAGTGGAAAAAAGTCAAAAATGTAAAGAAGGTACCCGCTACGGTTTTTTAGCTAAAGGGCGAACAATTATCTATTTACCGCAAGATACGCGCTTATCCGTCAATGCAGGTTCTTCCGTTCGTGCCGGTGAAAGTGTTATCGGGTATCTGAACGCAGCGTAAATCGATGCGTCAATCCCCTCCTCCTATTGCCTATCTCCTTCCTAACCTTTTTACCGCAGCTTCAATTTTTACCGGTTTTTTTGCTATCTCTTTAGGGGTAGAGGGAGAATTTGTTTCTGCTGCTTGGTTTATTTTTTTAGCGCTTATTTTTGATGGACTAGATGGACGTGTAGCGCGTATGACAAACACTGCCAGTCATTTCGGGGTAGAGTTTGATTCCTTGGCCGATATTGTTGCGTTTGGGGTTGCTCCTGCACTGCTATTGTATTTTTATGTCGGTGATCTGTATGGACGTATAGGGATTGTTGTAAGTGCCCTTTTTATTATTTTTGGGGCAGTTCGACTCGCACGATTTAATGTAACGACATCACGGATAGAACCGAGTGTTTTTATCGGTCTTCCTATTCCAACTGCGGCTATTATGATCTCTATTGCGATTATTTTACTGGAACAATATCGTGATTTTGTCCACTTAAAAGTTTTTATTTTACCCTTAAGTGTCCTTTTGTCTATTTTAATGGTGAGTAATATTCGTTATCCAAGCTTCAAAAAAATCAGCTTTAAATCATTTCATTTTATGCGCTTTTTGGTTGGATTGATTGTAATCGCGTTGGGTGTATTTATCTATCCTATTGAGGGTATGGCGATTATTGCAGCGGGCTATTTGCTCTATGGCCCACTGCGAGCCTCATTCTACCTTTTACGCCGTTTTTTATAGTGCGTGGTATTTTTTTGGCTCATTTGCAAGTTTATCGGTATCAATTCTAAAATCAAAATAGCGTGAAACGAAACCTGTATTGCCCATTTTACTAAGCTGAATAACTGCACCTGGATTATTGCGCACTTGCATGTAAAGCAGTGCAAGGGCGTAACGACTCTCTAAAAAGTTTGTATTCTTTAATTTTGAAAGTTCGAGTAAAGCGATTGCATTTTCATAATGCTCTGAGCCGATTGATGCGCAGGCACCCATAAAAAGGGTATGTTCATCACGTACTTTGTAGGTATCGATGAGTTGATTGTAGAGGGTATAAGACTTTTCAAACTCTTGCTTATAAAAGTAGGCCTGAGCCAGTGCTCCCATAATATCGGCAGCATGATCGGTAGTCGTTTGCAGTTGGTTTTCAAGACGTTCTATTAATGGGACAAGCTGTCCTGTCATCATCGCCATCAAAATGCTTTTATCTCTTGTGAGTTGTGGTCCAAAATAAAGGTCATCGTATTGAAAGGTTTGTTTTTTGAGATAATTGATAGCAGAGGAGGCAAACGTTTTTGTTTTTTGGTCACTAAAGTGGGTATCAATTACCATCAGGTGGGGAAGAATATCGTTAGGTTGAAGTGACGTCAGCCTTTTTGCTGTTTTTTGAGCAATCTCATTTTTGCCCATTTCGGTAGCAATAGCAATTTTTAATGCTAAATATAGAGGTCGTTCTTTATAGGTATTATCGAGCCATTTCGCTGCACTAGGAAGATTGTTTTGGGTAATGTCTATCATTGAGCGATAAAGTTCAAACTCTTCTTTCACTGCTTCTTGGGCAAGGTTGTCTTTTAAAATGGAACTTAATTTAGGATTGTTTTTGCCGATCATCTCGGAACTCATAAGGGCAAAAATTCCGGACATATAGTTATTGGCATCAAGATGGTAAGAGCGAAGAAAATGATCATACGCTTTAGATATATCGCCTAATTGTGCGTAGGTAAGAGCTAGATTGTAGTGTAAAATGGAGTGTTGCGGATTTCGTTTAAGTAGAGCTAAGAGTTGTTGGTTGGCATCTCGAAGGCGAAATTTAAGAGCTTTTTGTATCGCTAATGCTATGCCATAATCAACGCTGGAAGCACGGGTGCTTTTTTGTAAATACTCTTTCGCACTGCTGATGTCGTCAATGTAAATATTAGCATTTCCTTTGCGGATATAGCTGATGGTTTGGTCGGCATTAAAGATTTTATAAGGGGCAAAATAAAAGAGAGTTTGATAGATTTTTGTCCGATTGTTTTGCTTACGATCTCGATAAACCTTTTGAATATCATCCGGATTAAAAAGAGATGACTTTAAAATTACTTCTATCGGATAAGGGGTATAAACGTCATTTGGATATGTATTAGTCGTCTCTTTTATGAGTACTCCGGCATCACCTTGGAGCCCTGATTTTAGATAGACGAAAGCAAGGGCAAGCTGTTCTTGAATTGGTTTGTCATTTTGAATCATTGCATCAGTCAAATACTTTTTTGCTAAAGTTAAATCACCTATGTTTGCATACATGAGCCCCAAGGAAAAAGAGTCTTCTTCTTGAAGTGGATTTTCTAAGGCACTGATAGCATCATCAAAATCACCATAGAGTGCCCCTATTTTTGCTCGAAGTTTATTTTGTGTTTCTAAATATTCTTCAGTAGTAGGATGTTTAAGGGCACTAAGGGCTTCCAGATAGCGCCCTTTATAGTAGTTAATCAATGCATAATAATAAGAATACATTGGTGAATTAGCTTCTTTTGGAAGATATTGTTGTGCCATGTCTATGTAATAATTGAAATCTTTTTCCCGTTTTAGGTGCAAAGAGCAGACTGCCGCATTAATAGCACTAACGCAACGATTTTCACTGCTGTCAATAGAACGTTTAAAGTTTTCCAAGGCACCCGCATATTCTCCCTCTTTGAGTTGCACTACCCCTAGATTGTATTGGCTGATTGCTTCGGAGTAGAGGGCAATTTTCTCATAAAGCTTTAATGCTTCTGTTTGATTGCCGTTTGTGTACAAATAGTTGGCACGTTCGATCATGTTTTCCAAAGCGCTTGGTTCGATAATCGTCTCATCGGATTTTTTGATTTTATCGGCAATAGGGGCATCGAGGTTTTGGGTGATGGCCTCATCGGTTCCGCTAAAAAACAGAACCCAACTGCTTCCGCCAACGAGCAGTAAAAGGGCAAGCGCACCACCGATAAAAATGAGTTTTTTCTTTTTGTTTGAACTCTCATCCGGTTCAGAAGCATCGTTATTCGAGGATGCAACGGTGTCAACACCTGCCGCATCAGCTTCTTCGATAACGATTATTTCTTCTTGTTCGTCGGCCATGGCGTATGCTTATCCTGATTAAAGGTATTTTTGAAGAACAGCAGGGATGCTAATCGTTCCGTCTTCGTGTTGGAAATTTTCCATAATAGCTATCATCGTCCGTCCAACCGCTAAACTTGAACCGTTTAGGGTGTGGGCGAGGATATTTTTTCCCTCTTCTTTATAGCGGATCTTCGCACGACGGGCTTGAAAGTCTCGTGTATTGGAAACCGAACTGATTTCACGGTAGGTGTTTTGCCCTGGCAACCATACTTCCAAATCGACCGTTCGTGCCGCACCGAATCCTAAATCACCCGTGCAGAGAGTAACGAGGCGGTGAGGAAGTCCAAGCGCCGCAAGAAGATCCGAGGCACACGCCACCATCTCTTCAAACACCGCGTCGCTTTGATCGGCACGGGTGATCGAGACGAGTTCAACTTTATGAAACTGATGCTGACGGATCATTCCGCGCACGTCACGTCCACCTGAACCTGCCTCTTTACGAAAACACGACGTATATCCTGTCATTTTGATCGGTAAATCGGCACCGTTTAGGATTTCGTCTTGGTAGAGGTTGGTGAGAGGGACTTCCGCTGTCGGGATGAGATAGAGCTCTTCCTCTTCGACTTTGAACAAATCATCTTCGAATTTTGGAAGCTGACCTGTCCCCTCTAACGCACGACGGTTGACGAGCATCGGAACGCTAAACTCTTCGAAACCGCGCGCTCGGTTAAAATCGAGCATAAAATTGATAAGTGCACGTTCTAGTCGTGCACCCATACCGCCCACAACGCTAAAACGGCTTTTTGCGAGTTTAACTCCTCGCTCGAAATCGATCCAGCCATTTTGCTCAGCCAATTCCCAGTGCTCTTTGGGCGTGAATGTGAATGTCGCAGGGGTGAGGACTTTACGGATTTCGATATTGTCATTTTCATCCGCACCGTCAGGTACGTCGGTATCGGGGATATTAGGAACACGCATGATGATCGCATCGAGAGCTTCTTCGGCGGAGCGTTGTGTATCGAGGAGATCGTTTAGGGTCACTTTGTTCGCATCGACTTCGATTTTCAACTCGTCGGTACTTTTCCCCTCTTTTTTGTACTGACCGAAAAGTTTACTTAACTCATTTTGTTTGGCCTGTAATGTTTCGTAGCTGAGTTTAGCGGTTTTGAGGGTTTCATTGGC
>JBFYRD010000012.1:0-3532 GCA_041302405.1 Sulfuricurvum sp. | reverse complement strand
CGCGAATTTCGCTACAAATGGCACCAATTTTTGCTAAAAACCTATCTTATTAAAAATATTATTATGTATGCAACCCTTAACCGTTTTACGCTCGTATTTTCTGAGTTAGTTCGTGCGGGTATCCCCATTGCTGAAGCGCTAGAAACCTCTATTGCCATGATTGACACCCTGCCACTTCAGGAAAAATTATTAACGGTTCGCCAAACGGTTGAAAAAGGGGGAACCCTTCATAACGGCTTGGCAGAAACGAAACTTTTTGAAAATATGATTATACAAATGATTTCCGCAGGGGAATCAAGTGGTCAGCTCGATGCCATGATGCAAAAAGTTATGGAATACTATAAAATGAAATTTGATGCTATTATCGATGGACTCTCAGAAGCGATAGAACCGATTATGCTTTTATTGATTGCAGCGATGGTTGTATTATTAGCACTAGGAATTTTCTTACCGATGTGGGAAATGGGAAATGCGGTACAAGGTCGCCGATAAAAAGAGGCTTTAAGCCTCTTCGCTTGTCCCCTTCGAGACTAAAGCGGCATACATTTCATCTTTAGGGATCAGCCCCGCCTCAAACAAAAACTGAGAAGGGACAAAATTTGTTTTTTTGATTTTGTCGTACTTTGCGTAACTCAAAAAAAGACGATCTTTTGCCCGTGTTACAGAAACATAAAAAAGTCGACGTTCTTCTTCAATACTTCCACTACGAGTCATCAATTTTCGATTCGGGAATCTTCCGTCCATCAAATCGATAACATAAACTTCTTGATATTCAAGCCCTTTTGAAGCATGTATACTTAGCAGGTGAACCCCTTCTCCTTGGGTCAAATCTTGTGAGCCCAATACCATCGCATTTAAAAAGCGTTCATGATCTTTATAGGGACGGGAAAGTTCAAATAAAATTGTACATTTACGCCGAATTCTCTCTTGAGATTCATTTTTAACACGCTCATCAATTGCACCATTTTCATTCATCGCTCGCCGCGAGGATAACATTTCAATGACGTGTCCATAAAGAGCCGAAAGCGCTATTTTTTGAACGGCAACTTTGGGTTCTTTAATATCTCTCAATTGACGAAACAGCATAAATAAATCGTGCAAAAAGGTAGCAGAATCTTTAGAAAGCTTCGCATGTTTTAAAATAGGATTTCCCATAAAATTAGGATCAAATCCAAGCTTAGCAAATCGCCCTGCGCTACCAAGTTCTGCATAATCATCAAATAACCCTAATTGATGGTTAAGTCTCCGTTTTTCAAACGGGTTAGAAATTTCAGAATCAGGAGAGTATAAACCACGCAAAAATGAGCCTCTCCCCAATTTTTGCAGAGCGACAAATAGCTCTTTGGCAATAGCACTCCCTACCCCTTTGGCATAATCAAATAAATGAATAAAGGCCATCATATCTGATTCATTAACGAGTAACGTATACATATCTAAAAGGGCTTTGATCTCTTTTGAATCAAAAAAACTGGTTCCTCCGCGTCGTCGACACGCAATACCAAGCTCCCGAAGGGTTGCTTCGATCCCATCTGCCGAAGCGTTGTTTCGAAAAATCACGGCAATCTCTTCGCGATTAGTAGAAGAATCTCCGATTTTTTGAGCAATCCCATGATATTGATCAAATAACTCATCATAGATTAGCAAAGAAGGACTTTGCGCTTCTGCTGTTCGCGTTACTTCTAGTGCTTTTGGATAGATACGTTCATTGTACGCTATGACGGTATTGGCTAATGATAGGATCGGAATCGTGGAGCGGTAATTTTTGTTGAGGGTATAAACCTCAGCATCGGGGAAATTAGTGGTAAATGAGCCAATAATCGAAATATCGGCACCGTTAAAGGCATAAATGCTTTGATCATAATCTCCTACACAAAAGAGTGACGGTGGACGCATGGCATTGATCAGCGTTCCCTGAAGGGCATTCGTATCTTGGTATTCATCAATCAATACCTCTTTGTACCCTAAATCACTCTCATGTGCAAGATCACGCATATGCAAGAGCAGATCGTTAAAATTGACAAATCCATACTCTTTTTTGAGCGCTTCAAACTCATCGATAATATCAGCATAGATAGCCGCATAAACAGCATGTTCATCCTGACGGGTTAAAATCCACTCTTCGAAATTGATACTAAGTTCCGTATTTTGATAAAACGAATAAACATCGTAAAGGTAATTTGCACCGTACGCCGATGTGGCACAATCAATATGGCTAAAAGTGCGCTTTTCATAGACACTACGAAAAAGTGTTTTGAGTTCACGCGGTTGTTTGAGAACAACTTTCCCCTCTTTGCGCTTGAGCCATCGATAGCTCACCGCATGAAACGTCCCTGCATCAATTTTTGAAGCGATTTCACGTCCAAAAAATGCTGCTACCCTCTCCACCATCTCAGCAGCTGCTTTGTTGGTAAAAGTCAGTAGCAATATCTCTTCAGGTTTCACATTTTGAGAGATCAAGTAAGCGATTCGCCCCACAATCGTCGAGGTTTTACCCGTACCGGCAGAAGCAATAATAAGATTGTGTCCATAAGGAGCGGTTGCTGCTGTATATTGCTGGTCATTAAGACGGGAGAGTGGCAAGAGGCTCCTTGAAGCCCCTATAAAAAGAGGCTAGATTATGCTTTAAATTTTTTGATCGGCTCAGCTAAACCGAAACCGGGATGATCTTTCACATCTAATACCGCTTGAGCCATAGTCGCGTTGTCTTGATTAAAAATAAGCGGAGCTAGGAAGTTAATGCACGATTCATCGAGCGGGTCTTGAATAACGGCGATATTATATACCACTACCTTTGAATCTTCGTTAATGTCAAGTAAAACTCTGATTGATGTCGGAAGATCAAAAGAATATTCACGCAACAGATACGGATTTACGATGGTGAAACTGATATCACCCCCATCACAACTTTTAAGAGTAGCAAACATTTCATCGATTGGTGTTAATTCTACCTTCGTTATCTGATCGAATCCTAGAATCCTTGACTTAACCTCATATTCCATTTTTTATCCTTTAATCAAGATGTTTTGCTTTTTTAGCAATATGATTCTACCATAATATTATTATAAATAACATTTTTTTATTAAATTTAGTTATTTTTATTCAATTAACTTTTTATATTTGTGGCAAACCAATAATATCAATAAATTTAAGCAATTACCGTTCCTCCGATTTTTGGTATAATTCGCGATATTTTCTGTACCTAAGGTCCTATTATGTCAGCTACCCACTACGATCCCAAAAATATTGAAGAAAACTACTATCCCATCTGGGAAAATCGTGGGCTTTTCGAAATCGACGGAAACCAATCCATCGTAAAACCAAATAAACACTTCGCCATCATGATGCCTCCGCCGAACGTTACCGGACGGCTTCATATCGGACACGCCCTCACCTTTACCCTCCAAGACATCATCGTTCGCTACAAACGGATGGACGGTTATATGACCCTCTGGCAACCGGGGACCGATCATGCCGGTATCGCAACGCAAAACGTAGTAGAAAAACAGCTTTTGGCTGAGGGTACAACCAAAGA
>JBFYRD010000056.1:0-2625 GCA_041302405.1 Sulfuricurvum sp. | reverse complement strand
GTGATAAAACGGACCTCTTCACGGTTGAGAAAAAACTGTCCATCGATCTCAAAATCGATTTTTCCCTCTGTGGATGGGCGGCTGATGGTAGAGTAGAAGAGGGGATAAGAGGGGATGAACGCACTCCCCACTTTTACCGATCCACGCAGCAGGCGGTAGTTTAAAAACCGTTCTTTGACGATGCGATAGGGCGCACCTTGATCTTCGAGATGATTGCGACGGGTATAGAGCTCCAAACGCTCTTCGATAGAGGCGGGAAGAATCTGTTTTGAAATAGGGGAGAACATCTCATCCATCAGACGGTGCTGTTGCTCACGTTGCATAGTGAGACCATAAAGACAGCCGCAATAGTCCTGACGGTAGAGCTGCTGCTCGCGGCTCACACGTCCCTGATCGGCGGTTCCGTTGTTTTTACGGTAGTCAAACGCGACAAATTTAATGCCGTGAGACGCTTCGAATGTCTCTCCGCTGCGGATGAGCTGCTCTTGCGATTTTTTCGGACTGACGAGGAGGGTGGTGGTCATCGTGGATTCACCCAGTTCGATCGCTTTATGGGCGCTTACTTCGAAACGACGATCAAAGCACACTTCACAACGTGATCCTTTTTCAGGCTCTTTTTCTAAACCTCGAACCGCGTCCATCCAATTCTCGAAATCATATTCTCCTTCTATCAGCGCAATCCCCAGTTTTTGACAGCTGCGCTCAACATCGAGAAGACGGAGTTGGTATTCGCTGTAAGGATGGATATTGGGATCATAGAAGAACCCGATGAGTTTTTCATCGGGGTATTCCTGCTGCAGCTTCTCGATAAAGAAGTGAGAATCGACGCTACAGCAGATGTGGACGAGCATGGTTAAAAGCCTTTGTCTATTTCGTCACCCTGAACTTGATTCAGGGTCTTAGATTGCGGATCAAGTCCGCAATGACACGGAAGAGGGTTCAATTTAGGGTATTAATTCTTTTCCGCCAAAATTTCGACTTTTTCAATGGTGTCGCGCATTTGAATACTGTCTAGAACAGCCATTGACTCTTTATCATCCGCTTCGATACCGCCGAAAACCGTGTGAACACCATCAAGATGCGGAGTGCTTGCGAAACAGATAAAGAATTGGCTTCCACCGGTATTTGGTCCCGCGTGCGCCATAGAAAGAGTTCCTTTGACATGCTTGTGTTTGTTAAGAGCTGTTTCACATGGGATTGCCCAACCTGGTCCGCCTGTACCGCTACCGTGAGGACATCCACCCTGAGCCATAAAGCCTGGGATTACGCGGTGAAAGTTAAGACCGTTGTAATAGCCATCATTTACGAGTGCTGCGAAGTTCGCAACCGTGTTAGGAGTTTCGTCGTTATAGAGCTTGATCCAAATAACCCCTTTTGCGGTAGTCATTTTTGCCCATTGGAAGAGAGCGAGCTCTTCAGGTGTTGCGTTGTAGTTTTTAAGTTCTTTACGTCCGAACATGTTTATGATCCTTGGAGGAATTTTTGAAATTATAGTGGAACAATCTTAACTATCAAAAGGGAATCGGTTATAATGAACGAAATTAATTTGGAGATGGTGTGTAGTGGAATCGTGGTTACAGCGTCGGTTGAACAGTATATCCTTGCGCGATCTTAACTTTTATACTATTGTATTTATCCTCTTTTTTACCGTTATTTTTTCCTCTTTGCTCATTTATGATGAATATCGACAATTTGCAATGGCCTCAGGTGATACGCTTGTAGGTATCCGAAGTGACCCTCATGCCCTTAAAGGGCGGTTGATTAAAATCATTGTGGAAATTGCGACACTTGCTCTAATTCTCTTTGGTTTTATTATTGGGATTTCAAAAATTGTCAGCAGTATGATTGCGCGGGATATGGATCGCTTTTTGGAGTTTTTTGAATCAGCGCATACAAGGGCAGAACGTATTTCTAGTGATGATCTCTATTTTACGGAGTTTAAGCGAATGGCTGGATATGCCAACGACATGGCCTTAACACTCGAAGAACAGAAAGAATCTCTGCAACAACTCAATGCCGGATTGGAAGAGCGAGTACGGTTCAAAACACAAGCACTTCAACTAAAAAATGAAGCGTTAGAAGAAGAACAAAAATTTTCGCAAGGGCTTCTCGAATCACATAAACAGTTTATCCGTTATGCGATACACGAAACACATACTCCACTGTCAGTGATTATGGCAAATATTGAACTGTTCAGTATGAATGAGGGGAGAAACCGTTATCTGGCAAAGATTGAAGCGGCGGTCAAAAATATCTTTAGTATCTATGATGATTTGAGCTATCTGGTCAAAAAAGATCAGATTGAATATCCTAAAAAAGCGATTGATTTAGGTGAATATGTGAAAAAACGGCTCGAGTTTTTCGATGAGGTTGCCCATTTCTCGAATTTAACGTTCAATTTTTCCCAGCCTGAATTTCCCTCATGGATACAATTTAATGAAACCAAGATTCAGCGTGTAATCGATAATAATCTCACCAATGCGATTAAGTACACTAAAAACGGGGAGGAGATCCGAGTTGGTGTTGGGTGCACTACCCAAGGATGCCTTTTTTGGGTTGAGAGCAAATCGCAAAAAATTCATGACCCACAAAAGATTTTTGAGGCATACTATAGGGAACGGAAAA
>JBFYRD010000055.1:0-6064 GCA_041302405.1 Sulfuricurvum sp. | reverse complement strand
AAGTATCTCACCGGGTTTTCCTAAATAGAATCCTTGACCGTACAAGATCCCTAGCTTTTTGACTTTTTCCAAAACTTCAGATGAGTGAACATACTCAGCCACCACTTTTTTACGAGATGCTTTCGCAAAAGCGACAATTGATTCTACCAACTTATACGATATCTCTGATGTATCTATATTTTCGATCAGAGTACCATCAATTTTGATAATATCAACATCCAGAGCAAATATATGGCTAAAATTTGAGTAACCGCTTCCGAAATCATCGAGTGAAATTTTAGACCCCAGCATGCGTAGAGATTCAATCCGTTTTTTAAGTGTATCAAGCCCCGCAATCTGTTCTTCTTCTAATAATTCAAAGGTGAAAAATGGAGCATCTTCTCTGATATGCTCAAGACGATTTTTGATGACCATATAAACGTCATCATCCAGAATATCGGTGATGTTCAGATTGATTGAAATAAAGTTTTGCACCTCATGAACTTTTTCAAAATTTATCCGTAAAATTTCGAGTGTAAGCTCTTTATAAATATTGCTTTTGGCAATGTTTGGTAAAAACATTCCAGGATAGAGTGTTTTTCCTTCACGATCTCGAATACGCACTAGCGCTTCATAACCGATAATTTCATTTGATTCCAGATCAACTAAGGGCTGATATTCACAAAAAATACGTTTTTCTTCAATTGCTTCTTTGACATGGTGAACATTTAAAAAATTAATCGTATGCTCTGTTGCTGTTTTATTGGGAACATAGGCAGAAACTTTATTGCGTCCTGTATGTTTCGCGTCATAAAGCATTTTATCCGCCATAGTGATCGCATCATGTTCGCTTTTGAAGTGAGAGGTATAGCTATTGACACCAATGGAGATAGTAGGGTGAATCGTAATGAGTCCTGTTTTTATACTGATGGATCCGATATTCTTACGTATCCGATCGACTATTTCAACTACGTTAGCATGATCTAAATCACGCATGGAGATGTATAAGAGAAATTCTTCACCACCGTAGCGGAGTAGTTTGTCGTATTCACGAATCGATGTTTTAAGGGATGCAGAGACACTTTTGAGAACCTCATCGCCAATGTCATGCCCATAGGTATCGTTAATAATTTTAAATTTATCTAAATCCATCATAGCTATGGCGTATTTTTGATAATCGATGGTACTGATGATGTCATTGAAAAAATTTCGGTTATAAAGACCGGTGAGGGGATCGAGATAAATCCGTTTTTGTGTTAAGTGATACAATAAAAATTGAAGACCACTGATAATAATTCCAACCCCTATCAATGCCAGGAATATCCAAATGTATTTTTGCAACGGTTGGATAATATCAGCGATATGCTGCTGCCCTTCAAGTGAAAAGTCGATAGCAATAACTCCCTGAACTTTATTATCGATGACGATGGGTTTGAGGTAGGTGAGCCATAAAGAATACAGATTTTTTTGTTCAATCAATTGGGGGGTTTTGGTTTGGTAAGAACGTTCCCAGGCTTGATTTTCGATATCAAATTTTCGTCCAAACTCGACTTTGTCTCGGGTTGAACCATCGAGCATAAAGCGAAATTTATGGCTATCGTCTCGGTACAAAACATAGCTGTATTTGATGTCATCTGAAACGATCAGCGAGAGATCAGATTCGAGTTCATGACGTAAATGAGGGTCATTTTCTAAAATATCTGCCAGCGTTTTATTGGGATATTGAGAGGCATAAAATCGAAGTTTATTGTCATAATTGTCAACGACCGAACTAATGGTACGGACCATATTTTCTTTGACATTGTTTTTTAGTTCACGTTCGATTTTAGGTATTTCCAACATGATCATGATGACTATAGTGAGGATTGTTATGGCTAATAGTGTTAAGAAAAATTCTCTTTTACGGATATTCATAGTTCATCTTCTATGTATCTATTAAATTCATGACCAAGACTTATATTGGCTTTTTCCATTCGAGGACGTAAAAATAAGAGATTGGGTCTCCCTTTTTGCCAGAAAAAAGCACCAATAACCCGTTCGTTTTTTTTCAAAAATTCATATTCTGTTGTAATAATAACGGTATTGCTGGAAAGATTTTGTGAGAGATTTTTAGAAACAATAATCAAATCTGCATCGCTTGAATTCACAGCTTCTTTTATCTTTTTGTATTGTCTGATCACATTTTTTTGATAGTCTGTTTCTCCCCAAGCAGTTATTGTTTGTTTTGGGAATAGGGATTCGGCGATCCTCTCAATTATTTTTGTTTCCGTATGACTTTTGGAAACTTCACCATGCAATGATGAGGTAATGAATGCAATCAAAAGCAATAGGGAAAAGCAATAAGGGGTTTTAAAAGACATATTTTAAACCAACTCGAACCGTTCGATCAAATGGCGATACGTAATCAACGTATGTTGGCATCGGGTAAGGGGATTTGATCGCTTTATTTAAAAGATTTTCACCTTTTATGAAGAGGCTAAAATCATCGGTCGCGCGATAGGTGATACCGGCACTGTAATCGTAGCCACTATCAACTTTTACAGATTGCGGTGTAGTACTTTGGGTGGTATACGCATAGCCTTTTCGATAGGTCAACTCATTGTATAGGTCAAATTTTCCAAAGGTATTAAACAGTTGCACATGTGCACCCGTTGTTGAACTTTGAGTTAAAGGCATATCATCATTACCGTAGTAAGCACTAAGATTGAGAACATGATCATGTCCAAATTTGATTTCATGTGCTCCATATATTGCATAAAAGTTAGGTTTGGTTGTGCTATTGACATAAACATTATTCTGTAATGCAATGGCGTCTTTTGCATTGTTGTAAATAAGACGAATATTGCTATTAGTTGTATCAGTTTTATAGATTATTTCGGTTGAAGCCGCCATCCGTTCTTCTGATTTTAAATTGATATTATGTTTGTAAATATGGGGAAAATATGTGTTTTGCATAAAGACTGGATATCCATAGGTTCGTGAAACAAAGGATTTCCAAATCCACTGCCCATCATTGTAGATATGTCCAGCTCTTAGGACGTAATCGTTAAAATCATTTGCTCCACCGTTACGGTCATAATAATCCAATTTTATATTGGCGAAAATGAGATTGTGTTCACTAATCGTATAGTCGTCAGAGAGGAATACCGAATGTGTGTTCCATTGCGTCGGTCCAACAATTTCATCGACGCGCTCATTACTATCGGTAATCAGTGAGTGAGAGATCACTTTTCTAAATTTACTTTGGATACCGACATGAATGTCATGATTATCATTTCTAAACTGTTTGTCTATAACTGCATCTAGAATAGATTCAGATTTGTCGTAATACCAATTTGTGACGGTCGTTTTACTTCCATCAGTGTTGTAAAGACTGATTCCATTAGGATCGGATTCAGATTGCCTGTGATTGGCATCATCGTACGCGATTTTGACTTTGAGGGTTTTGTCTTGAAAATATTTGGTACCGATGATATAGCGATGTACCATATCAGAAAAATTTTCTTCTGGTGTGCGTTTGGTCCCCATCCCTAAAAATCGGTCCTGATCCAAACTAAACTGAGCGGCTTCTAGGGTGAAATTTTCTCCTTGCAGTGAGGCAAAAAAATTGCTAGATTGAAAATCCCGGTCAACACCGACGGCACTGCGGCTACTGTAATAGGGGGTTCGATTTTCCGTATGGGTGTTGGCATAAAAAAAACTGGAGTATTCGTCCCCTTTGTGGGCATAATACGCGCTCAGTTCATTGGAACCTCTTGAACCGCCCATGGCTTGCAGGGCAGCTCCATCTTCGCGTTTAGGGTCTTTTGTATACAGACGTACAACAATACCTGGCGGTTCATCTCCCGCCATGACGGCACTTCCCACTTGATAGATTTCAATATGATCAATATGGGTAATATCTAAATACCCCCACATCTTCATGGCACTTCCAAATCCGATGGAACCTAATTCATGATCATTCACGTAGAGTTTTAAAAATTGGCTGTTAAAAGCTGAACCTTTTGCTTTTGAAATCATTACCTGACCTGTAAAAGCTTCTTGCATGGTAAAGATTGGAATTGATTTGAGGATGTCACGCAGGTTATACGCTTGCATTTTTTCGAGGCGTTCGCGTGTAAAGATGATAGAAGATCCGGCACTCTCTTTTTTTGTCTCTTTTGAGAGATCTGATTCACTTCGATACTGTGATAAAAGTTCATCCAAACTCTCTACAGGCTCCTGAGCCCATCCACTGATATTTGTCATGCAGAAGAGAAGAAATGCTGTAGGGATGCTGGATTTCATCACAAATTCCTCACATTAATAGTGGTATCAATTAAACTTATCCTAGCATGCTTTAACTTAAAAGATTTATTAATAGTGATGAAATATTATTGTATTACGTAATAAGATATATGAGTGATTAATTTAGAGAATAAAAAGAGAATACCTCTCTTTTTATTTTATCCTGGTTTCGAAGAGATTATTCGCTATCTTTTGGTGATTTGAATGACTTAACGTCTATTCTACGTGGAGCCCGTTTAGGTGCTGCAGGTGCTTCTGCGGGCTTTCGATCTTGGTAAGGTTTCTTATCACCGAACGGTTTTTTATCTCCGTATGGTTTCTTATCGCCGTAAGGCTTTTTGTCCCCAAATGGTTTCTTATCACCATAGGGTTTTTTCTCTCCAAAAGCGGGTTTGTCTCCGTATGGTTTCTTGTCTCCAAACGGTTTCTTATCACCGTATGGTTTTTTCTCTCCGAAAGCGGGTTTATCTCCATAAGGTTTCTTGTCACCAAACGGTTTTTTATCTCCGTACGGTTTTTTATCCCCGAAAGCGGGTTTGTCACCGTAAGGTTTTTTGTCTCCATAAGGTTTTTTATCCCCGAATGGTTTCTTATCCCCGTACGGTTTTTTCTCATCAGAACTTTTTTCTTTATCGCCGAAAAATTTTGGTTTACTGCTGTAAGGGGTTCTACTTGCTTTTTCCGCATCGGAACGCGGTGTTCCGTCAATGTAGTGGTTACGCTCGCGAGTTTTGCCTTCGAAGATCGGTTTGCCGCTTTCATCTTTTCCGACAAAGCGAGATTTGGCGTTGTGCTGTTTTTTAGCCATGAAACCATCCCCTTCATTACGTGGAGGGCGTTTTTCACCGCGTGAATCTTCACGAAGACGCTCAGGACGGGTATCACGAACCGGCTTTTTATCACGGTTTCTTGGGTCCAATGCATCACGAGCCTCGCGCTCTTCGCGGCGTGCTTTTGCTTCGGCTTTTTGTTGGTTATCTACAGCGATACCAAAATCGGGTTCGAACCCTTTGACTACCTCTTGGGTGATGGTGCGTCCGTTGAGGAGTTCGATAGGATAGAGCCGTTTTTGATCCTCTTCATCCAGGGTAATGAGAGCATATTCGCCTGCACGAGCAAAGCGTGACATATAGACAATCGCTTTATCCGGAAGATCGTAGCTGATGAGCACTTCACAACGTAGATCCGCAGCTTTTGCTAATTCGGTATCACTGAGAACGGTGATGTTGTTCCCTGCAAAAAGTGTTGCAAGCTCTCCTGCATCATTGGATGTGACAATAAGAATCTTTTTTCCGGCATTACGTTCGATTAAAAAATGGATCAGTTCATTTTTACGTGGACGGTTACACGGGTGGATACGATGATTCTGGCGTTTGATGGGTGTCGATGACATAAAAATTAGTCCTTGGGTACATAAGCCTCATAATATGAGGTGGGGATAAGCGGTCGGTGAAGAGTCTCAAGCGTAGACCGAAAACGCAAATGATTATGTAATTATAGCGTGATTTTAGCGATAAGCCCTAATCCCAAGCATTTCATCCTATCCCCTTTATTTTTAAGCTCTTCAATTCAAGAAGAAAAAAAGACGTATCATTGAATAGTATTTCCTAAATGCCCCGCCAAATATCCGCTGGCAAATGACCATTGTAAATTATACCCTCCGCACGGACCGTCTAAGTCCATCACTTCACCGCAAAAATAGAGTCCTTTGAGTATTTTGCTCTCCATGGTGTCGGGGGAGATCTCTTTGAGCGATACACCGCCTCGGGTGATCATCGCCATTTTGAAGATCGGAAGA
>JBFYRD010000053.1:0-2622 GCA_041302405.1 Sulfuricurvum sp. | reverse complement strand
GCTTCCGCACTGAATTTCAATTTATCATGATTCATAAAATAATCAACTCCGACACCGCCGGTTGATTCTATCGCCCCAAAACGGAGCAAGGTATTATCGAAACGTTTACCGTATTGAAGAGAATAGTAGGTCTCCCCTTTGATATTTTTACCCGGAGGATTTGTATCATAACGAGAATAATCATCCGTACTGACCAAATCAAAAAGGTAATAGGTTTCCGGATTTGGGAGGTACGTTACCCCAAGATAGACTTTTCCGTACTGATCACGTATCATATAATCGGTATGCATAGCTACTTGTAATTCACTGGTTGTAAAGTTGCTTAACATCGAATCTATTTTCCCGAATGCCTCTTCTCCACTTTTGAAAAAAGTTCCGGCATTGGCAATCGTGTCTTTTAACGAAGAACGATTTTCCGTGAGAATAGCACTCACATTATCTTCAATTTTAACAAACTTATCGACCGCTTCAGGGAGTTTGTGTTCCAACGAACCGCTAATATTATCAAGGCGGGCAGAGAGTGAGTTGATACGTGCCATGATTGCCGGAAGATCTTTATTAATCGTATCGGCACTCTGTCCAAAACCAGCAGACATCTCTTTAAAATTAGTAATTGCCGCATGCAAATCATCTCTGTTTTCAACAATTACACCATCGAGATTAACCCCGACATTACGAAATGCCATGATCATCTCTTGAATCGCGGTACGGTGTTCATCATCAAGGGTTGAGCGGAAATCTTTGAGGAGTAATTCCAACTCTTTTGCCGCAGCATTGACCGAATCGCTGGTTTGATCAAATGAAGCATACCGCTTGGACTGGGACATCACCCCCTCGGCTTTCAGCATAGAGGTAGAATCTCCAACAACGATATTAAGTACTTTTGATCCCAAAAGAGACTCTTGAGCCACAATAACCGATGAATCATTGGGAATCTTGACCTCTTTATCGATCATAAGGGCAAGCCGAACCCGCTTTCCTTCGATAGCGATCTCTTCTACCTCTCCAACAGTTACTCCGTTCATTAAAACGTGAGTATGTTTTTCTAACCCTGATGCATCTTCAACATAAGCTTGGACTCGGTAGCCTTCATTTCCCCATTTCCCGAGTGACGTTACCTGAGTAGAGAGAAACAACAAAGCACCTAAAGCTATTACGACAAAAAGACCAATTTTTGCTTCCAGTTTCATACGCAATCCTCTATTAATTACTAGTTAGTTTATAGTTAAAATCCGAACCGCCGATCGGTTTTAAAATAAGGGTGATAAAAATATATGAATCGTCTACGGAACCGTTACCCGTCATGTTAGTCAATATCGGGCGTCGATTTTGAACATAGCGGAGTCCGAAATCAAGACATCGGGTTGAATATAAAAACCCGATTTCATTTCGCTTCATTAAATCTTCGGTATAGTCGTACGCGACCAAACCAAAGAAACGATAATTTCGATTGTATTGGTACGAAGCATCTGCTGTCCAATAACTGGAATATTCAGCTTTTGCAGGATCGCCTTTAAGATCATCAGTATAATAATGGCTTAGATTGGCGGTTACAACATTGTCATTATAGCGAAGAGTATTTTGTTCTTTTGTGATTCGTTGTCGATCATGATTATACGATGTTTGATTATAATAAGAAATTGCGGAGGTAATTTCCCATTCAAGCTCATTTTTTAATTCACCGTAATAATTCCCGTAATCATCATAGCTAAACTCTTGAGAAAGACGATCAACAAAAATTTGTTTTCCCGATTTAAAAATATAGTTGCTGAATCCTAAAGACAACGTATCCTTTGTTTCGCTAAGTCCATAATAATCACACTTAGGATTTTCACTGTCGATATCACATGATTTATTGTCATGTAAGGTTTTATAATAACCATTGTAATATCGGTTCCCTACTTCCGTATAACTTACCGAAGGCGAGAGAACATGTGTCAATGACTCATAGGCGCGCACTAAAGTCGAGGAGAGAGAGAGTGTATGGTCGAGTTGTGTGTACATTCCATTTTCATAGTTGTAATCATCAACGACGATATTTTGTTCTTGATCGTAAAATGAATTCCTACGATTTCCATAAAACCCAATCACCGAAGAAGAGACTTTAGCCGTATAACTCAAATCAAGATATTGATCAAATAAAGGAGTTTGAAACGTCAGTGGAGCAGTAAAATCACCTTGAACGGCCCGTTTTCCATCCGGTCGATAAAAATGAGTCGCCATTGCATCCGCATTAAACAAAAGATGATTGTTAAAAAAACTCTCTAAGTAACGATGGTACTGAAGTTTAGGAAGGGTTTGAATCGTAGCCCCATTACTCTCTTTGTCCAAGTATTGATAATGTTTAAAATACGCCCCGAAATAGTTATCTTCACTACTGTAATAAGCATTGATTCGAGACATAATTTGATTACCGGTAACGTTTTGCGTCTCATCAGTTTGCTGAAGATTCAGATAATCGACATCATTCATCCACAATCCATCAACATACAATCCCGATTGTCCTTCTAAATCCGCATTAAACCATTCGCGCAAAAGATTCGTGTGCTGATAATTGATACCGTAGCCAAAATGTTTCTGATTGGCCAAATCATTTTCAACTGCATACGCTGCTTGCTCTTT
>JBFYRD010000051.1:0-5028 GCA_041302405.1 Sulfuricurvum sp. | reverse complement strand
GTTTCGTGCGTGAATTTGGGATTAATGAGTACAATGCGGCGGTTATCACCTCTGATTTAGAGACCGCTCATTATTTCGAAGCGATGTTAGAGCAGGGGATCAGTGCGAAAAATGCCGTAACATGGCTCACAGTAGAGCTGCAAGGGCGTTTGAGCGGAGGTGTGAGCCCATCCACTTCACCGATCAGTGCACTCATGCTCGGAACCCTCGTCAAACGGATCGAAGAGTCTGTTATCAGCGGTAAAGCGGCGAAAGAAGTTCTCGATCACCTCCTCGAAAACGGCGGGAATATCGATGCGGTTATCGAAAAACTGGGGCTTAAACAAGTGAGTGACACAGGTGCACTTGAAGCACTTATCGATGAGATTCTAGCGGCGAACGGTGATAAAGTAGCCGAGTATAAATCAGGAAAAGACAAACTTTTCGGTTTCTTCGTCGGTCAGGCAATGAAAGCTTCTAAGGGTTCGGCAAATCCGAATACGCTCAATGACATTCTCCAAGCCAAATTAGCACAATAAGCAAGCCGATGTTAGGGAAATGGGTTGTAGATGCATCGTATTTCCTCCAAGCCTCGCACCCTTACCGTAAAGCTAAAAACAGTGTTTATAACCTCTTAGAAAACAATCATTATCATTATAAAAAAATCTTTGATCTGTTTATGATTGTGTTGATTTTTTTAAGTGTATTTATTTTGATTCGTCAAGTAAAACATGAACTCTCCTATAGTTGGATTTTTTTTAACACTTATGTGATTACGTTTATCTTTATGTGTGAGTATTTACTCCGTTTGTGGGTCTATAGTGATACTTCCAGAACGCTAATCGAGCAGTATGAACATGATCTTTTTCTCCATCGGCCATTTTCACTCTCCAAAGCACTGAATCAAGCACTGCTGAAAAAATTTGAGTTTATTCGATCCCCTGCAGCGATTATCGACTTATTGGCAATTTTGCCGTTTTTCCATGAGTTGCGGATGCTGCGGGTTTTTATATTGTTTCGAGTCCTTAAACTGTTTCGCTATGCGAAAAGTTTGCGACGCCTCCTCTCGATCCTCTCATCGAAAAAGTTTGAATTTATGACGTTGATTGTTTTTACGGCGATCGTCATTTTTATCGCATCGGTTTTGATTTATGTGATGGAAGCCAATAATCCGGATTCTCCGGTCAACACCCTCTTTGATGCCGTCTATTGGTCAGTTGTCACCATCTTTACGGTCGGGTATGGCGATATTATCCCCGTGACTTCTGAGGGGCGAGTGGTCGCGATGGTGGTCATCATGTTAGGGATTGCCGTTATCTCCTTTGCGACGTCTATCGTCGTGTCGGCATTTACCGAAAAGCTCGATGAGATTAAAGAGGATAAGCTCATTGATGATGTTAGTCATTTAAAGAGATTTTATCTTATCTGTGGGTTTTCGATGCTGAGTCTCGAAGTGATTAAAAAACTCCATAAAGGGTCAATTCCGATTGTTATTTTTGAGAAAGATCCGATTCTCTTGGCTCAAGCACGAACACACGGGTTTCTGGCGCTCGAATATGACTCGGCATCGATGGAGACCTATACCCATCTGAAAATCAATTTTACCCATCAAATTGAAGCGATTTTATTGCTTCAAGAGAGTGATGTCGCCAATGTTTTCACGGCATTGACGATAAGGGAAATGAGCAAACATGTCTCTTTGTATGCGATTCTCCACCACATCGAGCATCGTCGTAAACTTCAGATGGCAGGGATCAATGTTATCATTAGTCCCCAAGAGTTGATCGGGTTGTTGGGAAAAATTCTCTCTACTCAGCCTGTAGCGTTTGAAGCGATTCATACACTCCGCTCAGAACATACCTCGACGGTGATTGATGAGCTTGTGGTGAATAAAGGGATGGAAAAAGTATTTTTTGACTTATTGGAAGAGCCGTTATTCCTCCGTCGATTGAGTGTGTTAGGGATTTTTCATGAATCAGAGAAGGATTTTCGTTTTAATCCTCGCGATAGTGAAACGTTTAGGGAGGGTGATGTGGCGATTGTGTTGGCAAATCCTGTCTTGATCAGTGAGTTTAAAACCAAACTCCACCGCAGGAGTGTCGGATGAAACGTACCCATGCCGCCATATTCGGATATAACGAATACTCTAAACAAATCCTCAAGCAGATTGTGAATATTTACCGTGAGATAACCCTTTTTGTAGCCAATGATGAAGAGATGAACGCTACTGCAAGCGATGGATTATCTGCCGAATTGTTTGATTTAGGAGATGATTGGGGGGCTATTGAAAAGCGTTTTGATGTTCGAACCCTTAGTGTTTTTTGTGCTTTAGGAAATGATGCCGAAAATGTTTTTTTAACGATTTCTCTGCGCGCCTCATTTGAGTCGGTATTTATTATTGCGTTGGCGCAGAATCATGAGAGCATGCTTAAGATCAAAAGTGCCGGAGCCGATAAGGTAATGCCAGTATTGCAGATTGCGGCGAACGTTATCGGTGACATGATTACTAAACCAAACGTCACCCATGTGCTGCATGATATTTTGTATGAGGATGAGGGACTGGGGGTGATGGAGGTGAAGATTGAGCATACCTCACCTTTGGTCGGTACGTATTTGTACGATACCAATTTTAATATTCAATTTGATTTGATTTTGCTGGCGATGGTCGATCATGAGCGGGAAAATAGTTTTAGTTTCGCGGTAGAGGGACATAATCACCATATCGATGCGGATGATGTTTTGGTGTTAATGGGTGATAAACAGAAGCTTGCATTGTTTAAACAATGGGCGAGAGGATAAGCGATGAAAATCGGGGTAATCGGTGCAGGAAAATGGGGTGAAGCGTTAGCTTTTGCCATGAGTGAAAAAAATGAGGTCATTATCACCTCACGTACTAAGCGTGATTGGGATAATTTTAAACCCTTAATAGAAGTACTGGGATGTGAGTATCTCATCATTACGGTACCGGCACAGCAAATCGGGCAATGGTTGGAAGAAAATTTTGTTTTTAGTGGACAAAAAATTCTTGTAGCGGCAAAAGGTATTGAGGCTTCGAGCGGCTGTTTTTTAAATGAAATCTATGCGCAATACGTCCCCGAAGAAAATCTTTGTTTTCTCTCAGGACCATCGTTTGCCTCAGAGGTGATTCAATCGCTTCCGACAGCACTTGTTATCAATTCTGTCTCGGAAGCTACGGCCAAAGAATTTGCCGCTCTTTTCCCGAAATTTATCCGCACCTATGTAAGCAGTGATGTGATCGGTGCTGAGATTACGGGGGCGTATAAGAATGTGATTGCGATTGCCGCAGGGATATGTGAGGGGCTAGGTCTAGGTCATAACGCGGCAGCAAGCTTGATTGCACGGGGACTGGTAGAGATGCAGCGTTTTGGTAAAGCCTACGGAGCAAAGGATGAAAGCTTTTTAGGACTCAGCGGAGCGGGAGATCTGTTTTTGACGGCAAGTTCTTCGATGTCGCGCAATTATCGTGTGGGTCTCGGTTTGGCGAGAGGGAAAACCAAAGAAGCTGTGTGCGAGGAGATTGGTGAAGTGAGTGAGGGGATTGGGACGGCATATGCGTTGCATGAAATTGCGATGGCACGAGGTGTGTATCTTCCGATTGCGGCAGAAGTGTACGCAATACTTGAGGGAAAATCGCCGCAACAGAGTTTGCGTGATTTGATTGCACGCTGATGAATACATTTACACAATCAAAGAAATTATGGATTGCTTTAGGGGTTGCCTCGTGCGCATTTTTAATCTCGATATCGATGCTCAGCTTTACTCAAGCAGCTTTGATCGCTTCTATTGTGTTGTTGGTAGCATTGTGGAGCAATGAGGGGTTGCCGATGGCGGTTGTCTCTTTGCTGCCGATTGTACTGTTTCCTGCTTTTGGGATAACCGATACGAAAACAACCGCACTTAATTATGCGAATCCTATCGTTTATCTCTTCTTCGGCGGATTTTTGCTTGCGATAGCGGTTGAAAAAAGCGGTTTACACCGATGGATGGCGCACCATTTGCTGAATCTGTTTCCCAAAACTGCCAAGGGTGTTGTTTTTGCCTTAGCGTTCACCGCTGCAGCGTTAAGTTCACTCCTCTCAAATACCACAACAACGTTGTTGTTGATGTCGATGGGACTTTTTCTCTCTACCATCCCGGCGGTTCAAATGCGCTATCTTCTCGCAATCGCCTATGGAGCCAGTATTGGCGGGATCATCACCCCTGTCGGAACTGCTCCAAATCTCATTTTATTAGGTATTTTAGGGGAACATTCACTTCCCCAGATTTCGTTTGTTCAGTGGGTAGCAATGGTGGCTCCGTTGGCATTGGTAATGTTGGCAATTATGGGATGGGTTTTGGGACTTGGATTGGGGAAAGAGAGATCCGATGCGAGCGAATCCCATCCGCCCCTTACACCACCGCAGAAAAAAGTACTTTTTTTACTCGGAACATTGATGGCTGTGTTACTAGTGAATGCCCCGATCAAACCGTACTGGGACGGTTTGGGATTGGCAGAAGAGGGGGTTATGCTCGCGTTTGGGCTAATGCTCTTTTTGCCGCAGTTTAATTTACTCGATTGGATGGAAGATAAAGGTAAAATTCCGTTTCGAATTATGTTTTTATTTGGGGCGGGTTTTGCAATCGCTAAAGCGTTTTCAGATACGGGATTGGCGGATGCAACAGCGCAAAGTTTGAGTATTTTAGGGAGTCTGGCTCCATGGATGATTTTGGTTGCAATCGCGGCAATGATTACGTTTACGACCGAAATTACCTCGAATACGGCGCTCATTTCAGTTATGCTTCCGGTCATTTACGCTTTTTCGATTCAAAATCATTTCGATCCGCTCCTCTTTATGATGGTGGCGACGATTTGTGCGAGTTACGCGTTTATGTTGCCGATCGCAACCCCTCCCAATGCCATTGTGATGTCCAGCGGGGTGATAAGCATCGGTACAATGGCACGTTATGGATTGATTTTAAATATTATAGGGATTATTTTAATTGTCCTTTTTGCCCATTTTTATTGGAAAAATTTACTTTAAAAGGTGA
>JBFYRD010000050.1:0-8506 GCA_041302405.1 Sulfuricurvum sp. | reverse complement strand
CAAAACGCTCAATATCGCGTTTAAACATTGATGCATAGGCAAGAAGGTGAAATGCAAAGTTAATCGGCTGAGCATGCTGTAAATGGGTCATCCCCGGTAACAATGTTGTCGTATGATCACGAGATATATCAATAATAGCACCCATAAGCTCTTTTATCTGCTCAATGATTTCACGATTTTTTCGAAGGACAAAACGGCGAAAATCGAGGGCTACCTGATCGTTTCGGCTGCGCGCGGTATGGAGTTTTTTTCCTGCTTCGCCGATAATAGCCGTTAGTCTTTTCTCAATCGCCATATGGAGATCTTCATCACCGATTCTCCATTCAAAAACACCTGATTCGATTTCACTTAAAACCTGTGCCATCCCTGATTCAATCAAGAGTGCTTCATCATTCGTCAAGATACCTTGATGTGCCAACATTTTAGCGTGTGCAACAGAGCCTTCGATATCTTCACGGTAAAGTTTTTGATCAAACATGATCGAGGCATTAAATTTTTCCAATAAGGTTGACGCATCTTGCGTGAAACGTCCGGACCACATCTTTTCCATGGTATCTCCGAGTATATTAAGTATTTAGGGGATTTTAGCGAAGTTTGGTTTATAAAACATTACCGTTTAAAGGTAATGTGAGAGAAAGAATTAATTACAGGCAGGTACATTACCGCTATCAGATGCGTATTCAACCAAAAAGTCTTCCAAGTGTTTAGCGCCTTTTGTATAACTTCGATCTTTAAAGTAGTCCCATGAAGCAGCAGCTTTTTTAGAAGAGAGATGAACATCGGCGAGTTTTTCACCTTTATTATTCATTAGTTTTTCCCAAACACGCTGTTTTTTAGAAGCGGCCAACTCCTGTCCGCCACCGTGACACTCTTTACAAGAGTCCATATAAATTTTTTGCCCTTTGTACGTGGCAGCATTAAGAAGAGTCGAACCGGCTAAAAGTGTAATTGCTACTGTAGCATAAAACATGCGCATGGAATTAAATTTCCCTCTTATAAAATATTTAAGTTGTCAATATTACATTAGTAATTCTAATAAATTGCTTAATCTTGTTCCCCTAAAAATAGGGAAACATCGCATTACAGTCGGTATTTTTGTTCTAATTTAAGATCCAAATCCCATAATGAAAGTGATTTTAAATGCTCAACCACTGACATTGTACATTCTACATCACCAGGCCACTCACGTTCGAATCCATCTACTGCTGTTTTCGTTGTTCCATCAATAGCAACGATAGATTCGGATCGGTACACATCACGAGTTGCGTCCATATTATTGGTCACGCGCCAAAGGAGCATGTAGGGGTTATGGATATCATTTTTAGCTTCATCGACAAAAATAACAATACGCAAGTAGAGTTTTAAGCTCTCCAATCCATTAATCACACTCTTTAATGAGCGGTTTTTATCAACGCTGATAATTGTAATAGGATTTAGCGTATGGCGCATATACTGAGTAGCCCCTCTTATCTCAGGGATAATAGCCTGCAATTTCTCCAGCAACACCGAACTATCGATCGATTCAGGTGCACTTGGCGAATACGACGCGGTAAAATCAATACCAAGCTTTCCACCCACCAAGGATTCAGGACTGGAGTGATCGAGTGCATCCGTAATCCCCTCTGAAATAAAAAGACATTTCGGTAAGAAGCGATTCAGAGCATAGGTTATCAGCGCTTCGTAATTGGTCAATTTAGGGGCATCTTCACCAAAGAAAAGGGCATGTTTGACAAAACTCATCTGTCCTGAACCCCAAAAAATATGCATAAACTGCTTTGCATGCCCTTTATAAAGCGGTTTCATTTTTGCCAAAATAAGATTATGGAACACTCCATTCTCCGGCATATGATAATCAATCAAATCAGCCGCATTGGTTTTGAGCAGCGGTAAAAACACCCTCTCAGTCGCCCATCCCATGTATTTATCTTCTAACGGCGGCTTCCCGACAACCGTCGCTAAATAGTATGGATTTTTGCGGTTCGTTATTGCACTTACTTCCATTACTGGGTAATGTTCTTCTAGGGTATAATAGCCCGTATGATCTCCGAAAGGCCCTTCTATCCGAAGTTTCTCGGTGTCCACCCACCCCTCGATTACAAAATCGACATCTTCAGGGATAAAGAGTGGCGTTGTGAGCGACTCAACAAGCTTTGGAGACTCTTTTTTAATCAATCCATAGAGCAATAATTCATTCACACCATAAGGTAATGGAGCCGTCGCACACCATGTATAGAGAGGATCACCTCCTATCGCAATCGATACCGGCATTTTTTTGCCGGCGCGTTGGTACTGATCGAAAAAGTGGGATGAGTCTTTATGGATTTGCCAGTGCATCCCTAAATGGTTGTTGTCATACACCTGTAAACGATACATTCCGAGATTCACAAGGGCGCCATCAAGACTTTGAGTATAAACTTGACCCATGGTGATAAACGGTCCGCCATCCCCTTCCCAAGTGGTGAGTATCGGCAAATCGTAGAGATTTATCTCATCCCCTTGTTTCACGATCTCTTGGCAGCTTCCTCGTACTTTTAGTTTTTTAGGGAAAATGTCTTTCATGGCAAATAAATCGCCGAGCATGCCTATTTTCTCTTTGAACCCTTGCGGTGGCTTCATATGAAGAAGTTTCTCTATTTCTGACGCTACCCCCTCAACGTCGCGCCCAAAAAGAAGCTCTGTTCGTGCGTAAGAACCAAAAAGGTTCATCACTACCGGAGTATCAAATGTTTTCCCACTGCGACGATCGATCGGGTGGGTGAAAAGGAGGGCTTTCCCCCCATCTTCTTTTTTCACTTCAGCATAGGCTAAATGGGGAATTTCGAGATAAATATCCAAAGGGGTATCGATAATACGGAGTTCGTTTTTGGATTTCAATAACTCTATCGTTTTTTGCAATGTCACAGGTTATGCCTCATTCGCCATAGCTTCAGCACGTTGAAGCAACTCCATCGCACCTTTAGCGATCAAACGCTCCGCCATCGCTTCACCCACACCTTGGGTTTCCGCTTTAGAGATAACAATTTCATCTCCCATCACTTCAGAACCATCAGGCATCCCTAGTGTTGAGCGAACAATCACCTCACCGTTTGGCTGAACGCGTGCACTCACACCGATTGGAACCTGACAACCGCCGTTTAGCGTATCGACGAAACCGCGTTCTATCGACGTTTCAATACGGCTATTTTCATCTTCTAAAAATTTCGCAATTTCTAAAACCCACGGCTCATTCACTGTCTCGATTCCTAAAGCACCCTGCCCCATAGCAGGAAGCATTTCATCTAAAGAAATCGGGTAAAAATACTCTACCAAATCGCTAAATCCTAAACGGTTTATCCCAGCGGCAGCGAGGATAATGGCATCAAATTCACCCTCTTTGAGCTTGCGAATACGTGTGTCTACATTTCCTCGTAAATCTTTGATCACTAAATCAGGACGTTCTTTCACTAATTGCATACGGCGACGAAGTGACGAGGTACCGACAACCGCACCTTGAGGCAATGATTTGACATCGGGATATTTTTCACTTAGCATTGCATCACGGACATCTTCACGAATAGTAATCGCAGAGAGCAATAACCCCTCTGGCATTACCGTAGGAACGTCTTTCAAGGAGTGAACTGCCATTTGTGCCTCACCGCGAAGCATCGATTCCTCTATCTCTTTTAGAAACAACCCCTTACCACCGATTTTTGCCAAAGGGACATCTAAAATTTTATCACCTGAAGTGATGATGATTTTGAGTTCTACTTCGATATCAGTGAAGTTTGATTCGATAACCGATTTAATGTGATTCGATTGCCAAAGGGCGAGTTTGCTTCCTCGTGTTGCAATAGTGAGTTTTTTCATTGTCATCCTAACGTTTAGTTTTGATTATTTTAATTTTACATCTTTGTATTTATTTTTCGAACTGTCTTTTTGACCGTTAAAAAAGACAGTAGGTGTTCCAGCCACCATCATTGATTGAGCTACTTTTTGATCGAATTCAAATTGTTTGACGACAGAAGAACGTCGAAGATCATCTGAATCGATTTTTGTTCCAAATACTTTATTAAATGCACTCAGTATTTTTTTCTCATCTTTTTCATTGCCGTTAATATCGACTTTATAAAGTTTTAACACCGCATCCTTAGTACCGTTTTGTTCCGCAGCAATTGCCGCTTTGGTCAACGTTACGGCTGCAGGATGGAGACCGGCAAGAGGGAGATGATAATAATAAAGAGCAAATGTTTTTGGATATTTTGCCATATAAGCAATGGCTTCAGGAACGTAGCGACGGCAAAATGGGCAAAGAGGATCGGAGAAAATCGCTACTTTATGGGTTGCATTCGCTTCACCGCTCACAAGATTCTCTTTTGAATAAAACGCATTGTTAAAATCAGGTGCTACGATATCGTTGTAGCGTTCACCGCTTTTAAGATTCACCAATTCCGGAGCGATAATGTTGCCATTTACAAAATAGGTCCCGTTTTGATTAATCCGTCGGCTTTCAGCCCCTTGCTTTACATCAGCTTCGATCGTGACAAAATATACTTGCCAACCGCTCATTGCAGGAAGACTCTTTTTACTGTTTATCTCTATCTGTAAATTACTTACATTAGGGTTTCCGGCAATCCCTTTTTTCAAAAAGGATACAACTTCAGCGTCGCTCGCTCCAAAAAGGCTAGCGGAGAGCAGGAGTATCGTCGATAATTTCGGCATCAATGACATGGTCATCCTTTCGTGGTGGTGTGTAGGTATCTTGGTAGTTTTCTGAATGGTATTTTCGCGTAAAACGGTTAATGATAAATTTACTCAAAAGAGAAAATTGCATCAACAAACCGATCATATCTCCCAAAAATCCTGGAAGAATCAATAAAACGGCACCAAAAAGCCCCATTAAATTGCGATTTGAAAACCCTTGCATATCAATTTGCTGCATACGCAGGGCATAAACATTTTCAGCGAGGCTATGACGGAAATTCATTAAAATAAAAATCCCTAACAATGCACTGCCGACAATTTCAAAAAAAGTATTTAACCCTCCAATTTGTGAAGCAAGCTCTATCGTAACAAGCACTTCGATAAACAAGTAGATTAAAAAATAGATCATTGGCAAAGTTCTTTAATTTTGTTTAATGTATCCGATGCGTTCACACTGATGATCTCACGCGTTTTTCGAATCATAATTTGAACCAAACCGTTATCAAGTTCTTTTCCGACAATTACCGTGTAGGGGAATCCGATCAATTCAGCATCCGACATTTTAAATCCGAATCGCTCTTTACGATCATCCAGCATCGCTTCAATGCCGCTCTTTTGCAATGAAGCGTATAACTCTTCGGCATACGCCATATGGCTCTCTTCTTTGATGTTAGAGACCATGACGTTGACCATATACGGAGCTGTTGCATGGGTCCAGATACACCCTTTTTCATCATGGTGCTGTTCGATAACAGCGGCAACCAGACGGCTCACACCCATCCCGTACGTTCCCATAATAAATGGCTGAGCGCGCCCGTTTTCATCCAAAAATTCTGCTTTGAGCGGTGCAGAGTATACGGTTCCGAGTTTGAAGATATGCCCTACTTCGATCCCTTTGGTATGAAGAATTTTACCGTTACAATGCGGACATCCGTCCCCCTCTTGAACACTGGCGAGATCAGCAAAATGAGCCTCCTCCATAACGCTTAGATCGACACCGACGAAATGGTAATCGACTTCATTCGCACCGCAAATCATTGTGGTTGCACACTTAGTATCGTTATCCATAACGATACGGATTTTATCCTGATCGAGCGGTCCGATAAATCCAGGAATAAGCCCTATTTCACTCAATTCCGCTTCGGTTGCATCGACGAGATCGATCGCTCCCACACTGTTACGTGCTTTTACCTCTTGTAGCTCATCACATCCACGGATAAAGAAACAGACCAACTCGCTCCCTTCTGTATAAACAGCGCGCTGAACCACTGCTTTGAGGGTATAGTACGGATCGACATGGAAAAAATTGCTTAAATCCTCAATCGATTTGATATTTGGCGTTTTGAAACGGGCAAAATCGGCACTTGGAGCTTCGGGGATAGTACTGCGAGGAGCACGGCGCGCGGCTTCGATATTGGCACCATATTCACAGCTGTCACATACAGCGAGGGTATCTTCACCGCTTCCAGCAAGCACCATCAGCTCTTTTGACCCCGTACCGCCGATGGCACCGCTGTCGGCTTCAACGACACGAAATTCCAGACCCAAACGTTCCAAAATACGTTTGTATGCCGCTTCCATCGCATCGAATTCACGATCCAAATCTTCGGTGCTTGAGTGAAAACTATACCCGTCTTTCATCACAAACTCTCGCCCGCGCATTAAACCAAAGCGGGGACGCGCTTCATCACGAAACTTGGTTTTGATCTGATAGAGATTGATCGGGAGCTGTTTATAACTCGTAACACGGTTGCGGACGATGTTTACCATCATCTCCTCATGGGTCGGTCCGAGGACAAAAAGGTTCTCTTTACGGTCACGAAAACGGAGAAGTTCTTTGCCGAATTTCTCGATCCGACCACTCTCCTCCCACAACTCAGCAGGGGTTACAAAGCTAAGATCAACTTCTTGAGCATCACACGCTGCCATCTCTTCGTTAATAATGTTTTCAATTTTACGAAGTACCCGTTTTCCCATCGGTAAAAAATTATACAATCCTGCCGCTACCTGTGTCACAAACCCTGCACGGGAGAGATAAATATGACTAGGAAGCTGAGCATCTTTCGGTGCTTCTTTGGTGGTTGGGATATAGGCTTTACTAAAACGCATTATTTTCCTTTAGGGTAATAGGTACAGGAGTTTTGAGATAAATCATCTCCCTCCTCTTGATTCATTAAAAAACTCATCGATTCGATCAGAGCATCAACACGCATCGGATCAGAACCATCGCGCATCCGCTCGGCAAACGGGTGCAAAAACCGCTTGAGAGTTTGATGTGTTGCTTTTTGCAGAGCACTCTCAAACTCTTTTGGGATATACCCATTTTCAATCACGCGCGTCGCTTCCAGCAATGCAGCATCAGCGGCTCGAAGATACATATTTTTGATCAACGGTTCAACCGAGAGCATTTTAAGCCACTCAAAAAACAGATTCACATGCCGACGGATAATAACATAAGAGAGTTTTGCTTCATCCTCACGCAAAGCGATATTTTCACTGACAATCTCTTTGAGATCATCAACATAAAAAAGACGAATCGACCAAAGCTCGCTGTCACACTCGATATCTCGTGGAACCGCCATATCAAACCAAAAGCGATCAAATGAAGTCGCTTTAATCATCTCATCTGTAATGATAGGGGTAAGTGAACCGGTTGCAGTAAAGAGAAGTTCGTTTTCATTAATGGCATACCCAATCTCTTCGAATGATCGTACCCGTGCATTGCACTCCGCAGCTATCGCTTCCGCTTTCTCAAAAGTACGGTTCATAACCGTTACATCGACTCCTTGAGCACTAAGATGCTTACAGGTGATCACTGACATCTCTCCTGAACCGATAACCAGCGCTTTTTTACCTCGTACCTCACCCACCGATTCTTTCACTTGCGCAATTGCTACACTTGCTACAGAAACAGGTTTGGAAGAAATATTGGTGGCATTACGCACTTCAGCTGCACATTTAAATGCATAATTCATCGCACGCGAAATTTTTTGAGCTGAGTAACCGTTATCCTGTGAGAGCTTGAATGCATCTTTGAGCTGTCCGGAGATTTGTGTCTCTCCGACCACCATTGAATCAAGTGAACTTGCTACACTGAAGAGATGATGAATCCCCCCCTCATCATCAAAAATATCAGCACGCTCGTGCAAGTCGTGAGGAGTAAAGCCTGAGTGCTGCGCTAAAAAAGAAAAAAGAGCTTCACTCGCTCCATAGGTATCGTTACAACTGCAAAAAATTTCAACACGATTGCAGGTAGAGAGAACCATCGATTCACTGATACAAGGTGTCTCATTCAACCGTTTCATAGCGTTTAACTGGGCCGTTTCATCTACAAATGCAAGCTTTTCCCGTATTGCCAAGGTTGAGTTTTTATGCGAAAAACTAACAATTAAATAATGCATTAATGGCTTCTTTGGATCACGGTTTCAATGATGGAACGCAAAGCGATATCTTCACCGACAGCATTGATCGCTTCATCACACAACACTCGAGCATGTGCATAGGAGTTTTCAATAATATTAAACGTATCCATTTTTGTACGAATCCATTTTTTTTCACTCTCATCCAATACTTTAGCGTGATTCCCGATAAGACGCTCTTTTTCATTCTCATCGAGCTTCTCATACAAATCAATATACGGAAGTGTCACTTTCCCCTCAGAGAAATCATTCAGCGATGGCTTTCCAAGAGTTGCTTCATCGGCAATAATGTCGAGAATATCATCAACTATTTGAAAAGCAAGTCCAAGATTTTTACCGTACGTTGCATGCGCATCAGCATCTTTGCCTGCTAATATCGCCGCACCATAAGCACACGCCTCAATCAA
>JBFYRD010000002.1:0-5080 GCA_041302405.1 Sulfuricurvum sp. | reverse complement strand
GTTTTTTTGATCATTATAATAGCAAAATTTCAAAAAGCCAATATACCATAGTAAATAACTATGTTTAGTAAGGCTCATTTAGTTGGGATTATTGCAAACAAATCGATATCCTATTCCAAGTTCTGTTTGGATATAAGAGGGGGAGGTGAGATTAGGTTCGATTTTTTTACGAAGCGCATTGATATAGGTGCGCAAATATTGCATCTCGTGCTGGTACCCAACTCCCCATACCTCTTTGAGAATTTTACTGTGAGTGAGGACTTGATTGCGGTTAAGCATCAGGAATTTTAGGAGGTTGAATTCCGTAGGGGTGAGTTTGATAGGGAGAGTCTCTTTCGTAAAGGTAAATTGTTCAATATCGATCTGTAAATCATTGCAGGTAATAATAGGACTGGAGGTGTTATGAACTAAAAAACGGCGTTGTGCAGAACGTACACGGGCAAAAAGTTCATTTGTAGAGAATGGTTTTGTGACGTAATCATCGGCCCCTTCATCGAGTGCGGCAATAATCTCTTCTTCATCACTTCGAGCGGAAACAATAATAATAGGAATTTTAAGCTGAGAACGGATGGTGCGAATCAGCTCTTTGCCATCTCCATCGGGAAGACCCAAATCGAGTAAAATAATATCGGGACTGCGTGTTTGAATCTCACGGAGTGCGCTTTGTTTGTTTTTGGCGAGGAGTGTTCGATGTCCTTGCTGCGTAAATGCTAACTGCAAAAGGCGGCTGATCGCGTCGTCATCTTCGACGATTAAAATGAGCTGATGGGGTTTCATAGGATCTCCATGTCTAAAGATGCAGGATGTTTGAGTATCGGCAATGTTACTTCGATTCGGATCCCCTCATCAAAACTGTATGCACGAATATCTCCTAGATGGGCGCGGGTGATATCTCGTGCAATCGAGAGTCCGATGCCGCTGCCGGAGATATCTGCCGTATTTCCGGCACGGTAGAATTTTTTGAACAGATTATCCAACTCCTCCTGGGGAATGGGAGCGCATTCGTTTGAAAAGAGAATCTGTAAGGTATTTTTGGTTGCAGTGATCGAAATCTCAATTGCTTTGGCGGTATCGGAATATTTCAAAGCGTTATCGATGAGATTAACAAAGAGACGCACTAATAAGCTACTGTCCCCAAAAAAGAGGGGAATATCATTCTCAAAACGGCATACGACTCGCTCGTGCAGTACATCACTGCGAAACTCGCGAAGGGCTAGAGCTATGAGGTCTTGGAGATCACACCACTCTTTTTTGAGAGGTGTTTGTGAATCTTGGAGTCTGGCACTATCAAGAAGGCTTTTAATAAGTCGATTCATTTGACGGCTTGATTCGATGATTTGAGAGAGTGCTTTATAGCGTAACGCGGGATCGAGGGGATGGGTTTCGACGAGAAACGTTGCATTGCCCATGATCGAGGAGAGAGGAGTTTTCAGATCATGTGAGAGGGTATGGTAGAGAATCTCTTTCATGCTGTTATGGTGGATTCTTTTCGCCTGCGTGGTAATGATGTATCCCACAATATAAAAAATAACAAAACTCCAGATATAGATCATTTCATGAATGATTAAACTGAGGGTAGGGGGAATATAGAGGGCTAAGAGGGCAATCGAGAGGGTTGTGACGATCAAAGTAGAACGGATATTCCCTTGTAAAGCGATGACAATGACCGGTAGAAGATGGATTAAAATAATATTGGTGAGTTCAAGTTCATAGTGAAATGTGAAAGAAATCACCGTAATGGCAATAAACAATAGGAAAGTGACAATGATATGCCGATACGAGTAGAATAATTGCATGAGAGTATTGTAGTGTGGTTTGGGTGAATTTAGAGCACGAAATGAGGGGTAGATTTTTTTTTGATACCGTTTTGATTTCGATTGATTTACTATTCCACCATTAAAATATTCCAAAAGGGAACCCATGCAAACAACGAAAATTAAAAAAATTCTGATTGCCAATCGCGGAGAGATTGCTTTGCGGATTATCCGTGCGTGTAAAGAACTCGATATAAAAAGCGTAGTTGTTTTTTCCGAAGTGGATGTAAACGGCGTATGGGTTCGTAAGGCGGATGAGTGCTATCCGATTATGGGAGATCCGATTGCGGCGTATCTTGATTATGAGCGTATTATTTCTTTGGCAAAAAAAGCGGAGTGTGATGCGATTCATCCGGGATACGGTTTCTTGTCGGAGAGTGCCGAATTTGCCCAAGCCTGTATCGATAACGGAATTATTTTCATCGGTCCAAAACCGGAGCACGTAGCCCTTTTTGGAGATAAAATGGCATCGAAAGTAGCGATGCGAGCGGTAGGTGTTCCGATGCTTCCTGGTACGGATGTGCCGATTGACAACATCAATGATGCCCAAAAAATTGCTGCGGATATCGGGTTTCCGGTGATTATTAAGGCGGCATTTGGGGGAGGCGGACGGGGGATGCGTATCGTCCAGAAAGCCTCGGATTTTAAAGAGATGTACGAATCAGCAACGAAAGAAGCATTGCGTTTTTTCAGTCGAGGTGAAGTATTTATCGAAAAATATCTCAAAAATCCTCGTCATATCGAGATTCAGATCGTTGCGGATAAATATGGCAACGTCGTTCATCTCGGAGACCGTGACTGCTCGATACAACGCCGCCACCAAAAAGTGATCGAAATTGCCCCTTCGCCATTGTTGAACGAAGCGGTACGCCGTGAGCTTTATCGTGTATCGACCAAAGCGATGTTTAAACTCGGATATGAGAGTGTGGGGACAATCGAGTATCTGGTGGATGCGGAGGATAATTTTTATTTTATCGAGATGAATACTCGCGTTCAAGTTGAACATCCGGTGACCGAAGTGATTTCGGGGATCGATTTAATCCAGCGTATGATCCAAATCGCGGAAGGCGATCCGCTCAAATTTTTGCAAGAAGAGATTAAATTTCGAGGATATGCGATTGAGTTTCGTATCAATGCAGAGAATCCGAAAATGAACTTCGTCCCTTCGCCGGGATTGATTACCAACTACCTCTCACCAGGCGGTCCGGGGGTACGTTTGGATTCTATGGCGTACACCAATTATCAGATTCCGGCAAATTATGATTCGATGATCGGGAAACTCATTGTATCGGCATTGACATGGGAAGATGCCGTTCGTAAAGCAAGACGCGCATTGGATGAGTTTTTGATCGAAGGGGTACCTACTAATATCGCGTTGCATCGTCAAATTGTTCGTGATCAAGATTTCATCGACGGAAAACTCGATACGGGATATTTAGATACAAAACTGAGTGAATTTAACCTCGAAGCGATTCATAATATGGATGATGAAGAGGCAAAAATGAAACAAGTGCAATCGATTATCAATGTGATTAAAGCGAATAATTTAAACGTTAGACACTAAAACAGGATGTTGTTTACTAATCATTTACTTTCCTAAACTAGAATCAATTTGTTGCGTGTTCAATAAGTGTACACTCGATGATTTTTATTTTGTTTTACTCCTTAAAATAAATCTCTCTTTGCAGCAAAGAGAGATTGCTTTTCCTTCATGTTTTTTTACCTTCTAAGGAAATATATGTTCAAAGATAATCTCATCAATTTTTTTAAACTTGAATCGGTAACCGGTATTTTATTGGTTATCGCTACCGTAATTGCGATGATTATGGCGAATACCTCTTTGCACACATGGTATGGGTCATTGACAGAGATTCCTGTTGTGGTTAGTTTCGGTGAATTTGTCATCGCCAAACCTCTATTGCTATGGATCAATGACGGTTTGATGGCGATTTTCTTCTTTATGATTGGATTGGAGATCAAAAGAGAGGTGATTGAAGGCTCACTTCGTGATCCGAAAGCGATTGCCGTACCTGCTTTTGCTGCTATCGGAGGAATGGTTGTTCCTGCACTCATATATGCATGGTTTAACTGGAATAACCCCGTGGCAATTGGCGGATGGGCAATCCCCTCTGCTACCGATATCGCTTTTGCATTAGGAATTCTAACCCTGTTGGGTGATCGTGTTCCCAAAGGTCTAAAGCTCTTTTTATTGGCACTTGCCATTATCGACGATTTGGGTGCCATCATTATTATTGCCCTTTTTTTTACTGCGGATTTATCAACCCTATCTTTTATTATTGCCGCTTCAATGATAACGATTTTGATCGCTATGAACCTTCGCGGCAATACTAACCATGCCGCGTATATCCTCGTGGGTATAGTTTTATGGAGTGCCGTATTAAAATCGGGTGTTCATGCTACATTGGCAGGTGTTATATTAGGGCTTATCATCCCTTTGAAAAACAATCAGAGTAACTTTTATGCGCTGGAACATTCGCTTCATGCCCCCGTGAATTATGTCATTCTTCCCCTGTTTGCTTTTGTCAATACGGGGATTGGTTTTTCGAATACCACTGCCAAAGATTTTTATGATAGCGTCACGTTAGGGATTGCGTTAGGACTCTTTTTCGGAAAACAAATAGGTGTATTTGCTTTTAGTGCTTTGGCGGTATGGATGGGAATCGGAAAACTCCCTGATGGGGTGAATTGGAAACTGCTTTATGGCGTTTCAATCTTAAGCGGAATCGGATTTACGATGTCTTTGTTTATCGGTTCACTTGCCTTTGAAGGGGCACGAATAGAGGGAATTCCCCTAACGGACGAGCGATTGGGAATTTTGATGGGATCGATTTTATCGGGAGTTATCGGATATGGGGTCTTAAAGTTCTTTTTGCGCAAAGCGCATTAGTAAAGGATTCCGCTTCCCCCGCCGTTTGCGGCATGAAAGACTATCGTATTGTTTTTCCGTGCATAAAATCGGATCAACAATTTTTGCACTGTCGGTTCGATGGAGGGTTTGAACCATCCGTTATTACTCACAGCAATCATATAACGCACCTCAGGGGTGTATAGCTCCTCTCGGGTTGCTTCGTAACAGACGGCGTTGCGGAAACTCACCCCTTTAACCTCAAAATCGGTCGGTTTATCTGCCGTTACGAAATCGGCTCCTCCTCCAAAAATTTCCCGATTTACCCATCCGCGTAGAAATTCAGGGAGGGGAATGTACTCTCCAAAAGGGACAAGGATCGTTTTTTTCGCGATCGTAA
>JBFYRD010000010.1:0-2520 GCA_041302405.1 Sulfuricurvum sp. | reverse complement strand
CTCTTATGTTGTGTGAAGATAATGTAAAGCAGTCAATGTGTATCGTCGTTTCTTCCACAAGATTAGGCAAGATAAAAATATTCAGCTACTAATCGATACAATGAGATTATCAATTAATCTATTACACACGGTAACTTTTTTGCTAATGTGGTTTTTAATGTGGTTATTTTTTATAGATGCCTTTGAAACATCATAAAATAGGTATTAGGTGGTTGAGAGATTACCACCATAACCTCTTCAAAAGTCCTGTTTCAGGAAGTTTGAAGAGGTTTTTTTCGTTATACACCCCACTCATTCAACAATCAAGTTCAAACAACCTTATTCGCCCATTGATTAATCCATTCATCGATTTTTTTTTGTAATCTCTTCGTAATCCTATTTAAAAATGTTCAAAATTAGTGAATTCAGAGCAATATGTTAAGAAATAATAGAATATAATTAGATTATGCAAACAATACTCCTTATATCAACATTTTTAACAGCCACTGTTATTCTTGCCCTCTTGGTTAGATACTCAGGTTTATTAGGGCTCATTGACGCCCCAAATGAACGCAGCATGCATAAAAGCATCATTCCTCGCAGCGGCGGAGTAGGAATTTTTTTATCAGTATCGATCACTTATGCCCTCTTTAACTGGGATCTTGTACTCACTCATGCATATCTGCATGGTGCTATTTTAGTTATTTTTATCGTTGGTTTAATCGATGATCGTTTTGATGTCTCTCCAAGACTTAAATTTGTCGCTATCTTCTTTGCCACCATTATGCTCTACCAGGAAAACATCTTTATCTCCAATCTGGGGAGCTATTTTGGGTACGATGCTACACTCCCTTGGATCTTGATTTTCCCTTTTACCTTTTTCGCTATCGCAGGTTTCACCAATGCCCTCAATCTTGTAGATGGACTTGACGGACTCGCAGGAACCGTTTCTCTTATCATTATGATCACTTTTTTGGCAATCGGCATTACCTATAATGACCCGATGATTATCTCCTTATCTGCCTCATTTATTGCCGCACTCGCCGCATTTTTACTCTTTAACTGGAACCCTGCCAACATCTTTATGGGGGACAGCGGATCCCTAACACTCGGTTTTGTAATCGCTATTTTGAGTATCCTCTCGCTACACTACACCACCCCAACCTCGATCCTTTTCGTGATCGCCCTCCCGATTCTCGATACCTTTATCGTGATGACCCGACGGATTCAGCGGGGACAGTCACCGTTCAAAGCTGATAAAAACCACATCCACCATTTCTTGTATAATGTCAAAGGAAATATCCGTTTTACCGTAATATTGTTAATTTCGATCCAAGCTATCTTCTCGATTATCGGATTTCAGCTTAGAGAAGAGAACGATTTGCTCTCGTTGATTTTGTTTAGTTTGCTCTTTTTTACCTTTCTCAACCTTTTTGACCAACGGCTTCGACACCGTAAAAAAGTCAAAGATAAACGCAAAGGGAAAAAAGCTGCCCCTATCATCCAAGAGAGCGGTATGGCTGACCCATTTCCGATAGCCCTAGCGCCGGAGCATTCATGAATATTTTTGTCACCGGAGGAGCCGGATATATCGGCTCTCACACGTGTGTAGAACTTTTACAATCAGGCTACGATGTCGTCGTCTATGATAATCTCTCCAACAGCTCTGCCGAATCTCTCCGCCGAGTAGAGACGATCGCGGGGAAATCCCTCACCTTCATAAAGGGTGATATTCGTGATGAAACAGCCGTATCTGAAGCGATGAAAGGGTGTGACGCAGTTATCCACTTCGCCGGACTCAAAGCAGTCGGCGAGTCTGTCGCAAAACCACTAGAGTATTATGATAATAATGTCCATGGAACCCTTTGTCTCCTCCGTGCGATGCAAAAAAACGGCATCAAAACCCTTGTGTTCAGCTCTTCGGCAACCGTATATGGTGATCCTGAAAAACTTCCGCTAAGCGAAGATCATCCCCTCCGCACCACCAACCCCTACGGTCAGACCAAGCTGGTTATCGAAGAGATACTCCGTGATCTTTATAAAAGCGATCCATCATGGCACATCATGATTTTACGCTACTTTAATCCGGTCGGTGCCCATGAGAGCGGTCTGATCGGCGAAGATCCGCAGGGGATCCCCAATAACCTCATGCCCTTTGTCGCACAAGTTGCCATTGGGAGACGCGAGAGCCTCACCGTTTTCGGCGGTGATTACCCCACCAATGACGGCACCGGAGTGCGTGACTATATCCATGTCGTCGATCTGGCATCAGGCCATCTTAAAGCACTTCAGGCTCTCACAACCCCTCAATGCACTGCGATCAATCTCGGTACCGGAACCGGCTACAGCGTACTCGATGTTGTCCGTGCCTTTACCGAAGCCAGCGAGCGAGAGATCCCCTACACAATTACACCCCGACGTGAGGGGGATATCGCGACATGCTACGCCGACCCCGCTCCCGCAGCTCAGGCTATAGGTTGGAGTGCACAGCGAAATCTCGATAAAATGTGCAAAGATGCCTGGAACTTCCAGTCCAAAAAT
>JBFYRD010000047.1:0-3418 GCA_041302405.1 Sulfuricurvum sp. | reverse complement strand
TGTCGGATCGGCTTCGGCATAACCAAGCGCTTGAGCTTCAGCCAAGACATCAGCAAAAGGGGTAGCTTCATTCATCATTTTTGTTAGCATGAAATTACACGTTCCGTTCATAATTCCCATTATCGAAAGAATATGATTCGCCGAAAGACCATCGCGAAGTGCATTGATGATGGGGATCCCCCCTGCGACACTCGCTTCAAATTCAAACGGGATCTCCCCGGCAATATCTTGCAGCTCATAACGATGATACGCAAGGAGTGCTTTGTTAGCAGTAACAACTGCTTTTCCGTTTTGAAGCGCTTTTTTAACAACAGCCAAAGGGAGCTCAATCCCCCCCATTAATTCAACGACGATATCAATTTCAGGATCATCAATGATATCATAAGGGTTGCTTGACATGGAGATTGAAAGATCACTTACCTTGGAAAGATCACGAACAACACCGCTTTTAACGATAATTTCATCCCCTGAACGAGCAGAGATAATGGTTTTGTTCTCTTCAAGTATCTGAACGACGGCACGGCCTACCGTACCGACACCGATAACGCCAACACGAATCACTCAGCACCCTTGCACTCAAGCGTACTCAAAAATTGTTTGATATTTTTAGCCGCTTGGCGAATACGCTTATCGTTTTCAATCAATGCAATACGGACATATTCATCGCCGTAGTCCCCAAATCCAATCCCTGGTGCAACAGCAACATTCGCTTCAACCAATAAACGTTTCGAAAATTCTAAACTACCGAGGTGGCGTGCACACTCAGGAATTTTAGCCCATACGAACATAGAAGCCTGATTGCGGCGTAATGGCCACCCGGCACGATTAAATGCATCAATCAATACATCTTGACGGTGATCGTATTTATCCGTGATCTCTTGAACACAGGTTTGATCCCCGTTTAGGGCTATCGTTGCGGCTACTTGGATCGGGGTAAACATCCCATAATCAAGCCAGCTTTTAATTTTTTGCAGCGCACCGATCAATTTTGCATTTCCGACGAAGAAACCAACACGCCATCCCGCCATGTTATAGCTTTTTGAGAGGGTGAAACTCTCAACCGCAACATCTTTTGCACCTGGAACAGACATGATTGATGGAGTTTTATATCCATCGAATGTTAAATCTCCGTACGCGATATCACTGATAATATAGAATCGTTCCCGTTTTGCCATTTCAACAATACGGGTATAAAACTCTGGAGTTACCGTCGCCGTGGTAGGATTGTGGGGGAAATTGACAACAACATATTTTGGTTTTGGAAACGATATATGAAATGCTTCTTCCAATCGTTCAAAAAAGAGATCTTCGTCTACTTTATAATCTTCATCAAACGGAAGCTTCATTTTTTGTACGTTACCACCGGCAAGTATAAAGGCATACGAATGGATCGGATACGTAGGATCAGGGACAACAACAACATCACCCGGATTAGTGATTGCGTAAGCAAGGTGTGCATATCCCTCTTTTGAGCCCATCGTTGCAACAGCTTCGGTTTCAGGATTAAGATCAACATCGTAACGGTTTTTATACCAATCGCAAATAGCTTGACGAAGTTTTGGGATCCCTTTAGAAGCAGAGTATCCATGCGTTTTGGTTTTTTGAGCTGATTCTACGAGTTTTTCGCGAATATGTTCAGGAGTATCTCCGTCGGGATTTCCCATACTAAAATCGATAACGTCCGCGCCTGAGCGTCTGCGAGCCATTTTAAGCTCATTAACTTCAGCAAAAACATATTTTGGGAGGCGCTTAATCCGGTCAAATTGGATTTCATCAAACATGGCTACAACCTGTGATTAAAAAATTGCGCCATTTTAGCATAAGAGACTTAGTTTAAGTATAATTTTCCCTAGTTATCGTCCAGGGCTCAGCGACTCAATCCACATCCCCTCTTTAAGTACTTTCATACCCTGAGCATTGGAAACTTTTAAATAATAGCTCCCAGCGGGTAACTCGAATTGAAGTTCATCTTTAACCTCCATAGAGCGAATTGAAGAGACTATTTGCATTGAACCGTCCAAAACAGCAATATCGGGATACCATTTTCCAGTATAAGGAGGCTCAATACGAATCTGCTGCCCCTGTTCAACTCGAAACCACTGCGGAGCAGTAACCCGCTTTAACTCGGTCCCTTCATCACTTCCGAGCAAAAGAACATTCCAAACAGCATTTTGAGTATCAAGCACTAAGGATAGTTTTTTAGTATCGAAATGAGCTCGTTCGATCCGTATCCCCTGTTCTTTGAGATTCTCACCCAAAGAAACTGGATTAAAAGCTTTATTGCTCACAGCGGTCGCAATCAGTTTTCCAGAAGGGATCTCAAATGTCATGGATTCTATCTCCAGCCTTGAGCCTGCAGCATTAAATGCTTGCGTGATGGTTCGTACACTAACCATTGGCTCACCGCTAAAGGTAATCTCAGTAGGTATGGATACCCCAAAAAGGAGGCAAGGGTAAAACAAGATGGTACTAAGATATCTCATCGAAGGCATTTACCAGTTTTTTCCGCCATTACGCGCGATGAACTCATCTTTTGTAATTTGTTTTAAAATACCATTTTCAAGCAAAAATCGCACAGTCTCTTTTTCTTTTAGCACTGTTTTTTCACTGCTAGAATCAATCTCGAGTCTGCCGTGTCCTAAAAAGATTAACCAATTTTTTGACGTATCGATAAGAATCGGCTCTGCAGTAATATTTTGAATTCGCTCACCCGTTGCCATGTTAATCATCCCATACCAAACTTTATAGATGGGACGGATAGTGAGCTCTTTTCCTGAAGTATTCACTGGGGTTGCTTCAGATTTATTGACATCCGTCATTGTAGGAATCAGCGCATTCGTTTGATTGCTTTCTGTAATATTGATTTCATCAGCGACTTCAACAGATGATGTGGTTAATTCCATAACCTCTTCTTGAGGCATAGCTGACATTTTTCCTTGCAAAAAATATCCTACGCTCATCACTAAAGCAATGAGAATCAATCCTGCGACAATCCATTTTGGTTTACTATTAGAAACCGATTGTAAAATAACCGATTCTTTCGGAGGGATCAATGTCGCGTGAGTTTTACAAAATTCAATATATTCGTTTCGAAGATCATTCAAATCAATTTCATATTCACGTTCTAAGATTGAGAGATACCCCATAAATTGAACCCGTCCGATTTCTCCATACGACTTGGTCATGACCAACTCAACTTTATCTCGAGAAATATGGGTTCTCTCATGAATTTTCTCTGTTCCCAGAGCCTGCAAATCCTCAAACGTGTTGAATTTCATCTCATTCTCTCCATTAATATTGCGCCGGCAACACCGACATTTAAAGAATCAAAATCATGTGCCATAGGGATAGAAATACCAACGTCAAGGCTTTTTTGAACACGTCCGCTCAAACCTTCCCCTTCGTTTCCTAACACCAA
>JBFYRD010000046.1:0-3738 GCA_041302405.1 Sulfuricurvum sp. | reverse complement strand
AGAGCGACTATCGCCCCCTCCCCCATCCCGTAAATCAGATAATCGGCTTTGGAATCAAAGAGGATCGGTTTGCGCAGTTTGTTCGTCCAGTAGTCATAATGGGTAACACGGCGCAAACTCGCTTCGATACCTCCGAGGACGATAGGGACGGTGTTTTTGAAATATTTACGAATCAGGTTGGTGTAAACCAGCGTGGCACGGTCAGGGCGGGCATTATTGACACCGCCGGGAGTATAGTCGTCGCTGTTACGGAATTTTTTCGTGGCGGTATAGTTAGAGACCATCGAATCGACACTCCCGCCGCTCACTCCCCAAAAGAGTTTCGGCTCCCCTAAACGCATTACATCTTCACTTGTGATGTCAGGCTGACCGATAATCCCTACACGATACCCCTCTCGCTCCAATATCCGCCCTACGACGGCAACCCCGATAAAGGGTGAATCGATATAGGCATCGCCGGAGATGAGGATAACATCACATGCGTCCCAGCCCCGTGCGTCCATTTCAGCACGGGTAGTGGGTAAATAACGGAGATGTTCAGGGGTAATTGTTTTCATAACGCGATTGTACGGTGAGGACTCTTACAAAGAGGTTCAACCTGCGTTATAATAATCAAATGGAAAATAATCTAAATCAAGAGATCATCGAGCATCTCATGCACCCCAAAAATTATGGTCCCCTCGAAAACCCAAGCGGTGTCGGTGTGGGACACTCGGAACAAAGCGGTGAATTCGTTATTTTTTATCTCGATTCCAAAAACGATATCCTCGAAAATGTTGGCTATGCTACCAACGGCTGTCACGATACGGTGGTTTTAGGATCAATGTTTACGGAGATGATCAAAGGCGAATCACTCGATTATGCAAAGAGCGCAGCGGTAAAGCTTCGAGATAAAGTAGCCCTTGGCCCTGTAAAACAGCAAGCGTGTGCTCAAATGGTACTTACCGCTTTCGAAGCGGCACACATAAATGAAACGCACCGACTTGAGGGGATGGACGAAGAGCTACATGCGATTAAAATCGGCATGGAGTGTGAGGTAGAACTATGATGGATGAAACTCTTTTTAGACAAAAACATCAACTCTGGCTGAGAATTGCTTTTCTCTCTTTTACCGTCAATGAACCGAAAATCAAAAGTCGATTGTATGAGTTTTCCCAAATCGAATTTCGCCATCTCAAATGGCTCGCTCAATCGTTGCATGAGAAAAATATCTCTTACGATTATGGGAGAGAACCCCATTTTAATATCGAGAGCAACTCTTTTTTCGATTTAGTGCGCAGAACGATTCAGGAAATCGAATCCCTCCATCTTTTGTACACACAAGAGCCCCTTTGTGAGCGGATGACTCATGATGAAGCCTATATCCTCTTTACCCTAAAAGGGTATCTGAATCAACTCATTCTCGATGAACCGATCAACGCTTTTAATCGTTCGCGCACTTGGCCTGATGCCCTTTTGAGTTTAGCCCAAATCGATGCCTTGACCCTCTTTTTATTCGAAGAGTTGTACAAAGAGTATGAACTTATCATGGTCTATTTTTATCGACAAATTCGTTCTACTACCCCAGCACAGGTAAGTCATTTTCAAGATTTGATCGATGAATCGCACTTTCATCTCCGTTCATTCGGTGAAATGATGGCGAAGATGGGAATTTTGGCACTGCCACGACCTCTCCACCCTCGTACCTATCAAATCACAGATATGGAGAAGTTTTTACACGATGGAATCATTGAAGAAGAAAATGCCAAAGAGGAGTGCCGTAAACTTTCCGGCGCAATCACCGATGAAAAGCTCTCACGATTTTTTGAATTTATCAATTTTCAAGAGAGCTATCACATCGAAATTATGAAAAAATTATTAGAGGAACACTAAATGGAAGAACAAGGAAATATATTTATCTTACTGGCAGTGGTAGCTGTATTTGCATTCGTGCTTACACGTAAGAAAAAGCAATAGTATACGTCATACCCGTCTTCACGGGAATGACAGAAATACCTACTGCAGCAAGGCTACCGGAGCGATATGAGAACCTTGGAATCGCTCAATTCCCAATCCTTTGAGATTCTCAACTTCTTTTGCATCTTCTATATTAATCGCAATAATCGATATACCTAGACTACGAATTAGGTTGTTAAAACTCTCACGACTCTTACCGGTATCATGATCAAATATCATATCTTGGAGATAGGCACTGTTGGCTTTTACGTAATCAGGTCGTATCGCTTGGAGATAATGGGCACCCGCTTCTGGGATTGTAAAATGGTCAATCCCGAAACGGTATCCGAATAGTTTAATCATGGAACTGATGGTCGCAACCGCTTCGAGTTCTTGAATCGCCGTCGTATTGCTCACCTCGAACCACAAGAGTAAATCGTGTTGCCGATGAAAAGTTTCTAATTGCCCTCTTAGCCATTGGATATTACTGTATTTTTTAACAAAATCAGCACTCAGATTCAGTGCCAACGGGGTAATTGGATTATGCTCTTTGATATGTCTAAATACTTTTTCAATCATATAACGATCCAACGTATCAATAAGACCCAAAGAGGTCGCTACAGGGATAAAATATCCCGCAGAGTGGATAACCCCATCCCGATCCAATAATCGCAAAAAGATCTCCTCGTGCAATACACTCAAAGTCTCACCGCGTTGTTCAACAGCACTTTGAAAGGCTAAAAGCATACGGGACTCATCCAAACTTTTTAGGAGTTCAGAACGCCATTCTTCACGTCCTAAAACAAGGGCATCATCATTTTCACGGTTCAAATCAATGGTGAAATTACCTCGTAATTTTGCTTGTGTTACGGCATGGTCAGCGCGTGAGAAAAGTGTTTTTAGGGTATCTTTTTCACTGTAAGAACCGATACCGCATCCGATAATAAAATAGTCGCTAAGCTCTTTATCGATCCCCTCAATCGTATGACGCAAGTGCTCCATAATCGTTTCAACTTGATGGGTAACCGTTTCGATTTCGATAGACGGAATAGCAACAAAAAAATCGGATTCATTAAGCCGTGCAATCAAAGTATGTCGAAACGAACCTAACTGTGTGTTGAGTTCGTCGGCAACAGCATTGATCATTTGGCTATAGCGTTCATACCCTTTTTCACGTTTGAGTCGATCCATCTCATCCATACTTACCATCACATAAATACCAGAGGACAATGAGGCATCGGATTGAAGATAATCGGGAAGTTTGGCAGTTAAGTAGCGTCGGTTATGGAGTTTGGTTTCAGTATCTTTATACAAAAGTTCATGATAACGGCGTAAAGTTTCATTTTCCCGATCAAAAATATCTTTAACTTTCGATACCATAGCGTTCATTGCCGTCGTGACGGAGCGAAATTCAGTGGTAAACGGTATCGCTTTCTCGATAATAAATTCATTATCGATAATGGCAATAGCCTGATCACGAATCCGTTTAAGTGATTTGAGGCTGAGTTTGAGAAGTCCATACAGGGCAATAAAAACAATCATTCCGATCAATGAAAACGTTTGAACCAAATCGATAAACGTCGAATAGAGCTGTCGGTAAGCATGACCCGTATGACCACTCACTTCGAGCGTCCCAAAACGGCTCCAACCGATCATGATGTCACTCGTTGCACTCGCATTTTGAATCGGGACATTTTTAATAAACCACGCTGGAACATCACTCACGCGGACATCGCTCTCGCGGGTGTAGACCTCTTTGCCTTCGATATCGACAAGCCGTATACGCTGATAATATCCACTGTC
>JBFYRD010000045.1:0-3259 GCA_041302405.1 Sulfuricurvum sp. | reverse complement strand
AGTGCTCATACGCCGGATTTCGTCCGCATACAATGTCAAAATAACCGCTTTGAATTTTCTCGGTCAAGGGTCCACGTCCCCCTGCACCCAGAACACGTGCATCTACTTCACGAATCGGAGTAATTTCGGCCGCAGTTCCTGTGAGGAACGCTTCATCCGCCACGTAAATCTCTTCACGGGTGATTTTACGACGCGTTACTTTGATTCCCATGTTTTCCGCCATCTCGATAACGGTTTTTTGGGTAATCGATACGAGTGAATTGTCGTTTGGCGGAGTGATGAGTTCACCATCTTTAATAAGGAAAAATGACGCACCGCTTGCTTCGGCAACGTATCCTTCATCATCGAGGAGGAGTGCTTCGTCGTATCCCGCTTCAACTGCCTCAAATTTTGCCATTTGAGAATTGAGATAGTTTCCTACCGCTTTTGCTTTTCCCATGTTTGATTTGTTGTTCGGACGGCTGAATGATGAGATTTTGAGACGGATTCCCCGTTTCATCCCCTCTTCACCAAGATATGCTCCCCATTCCCATGCCGCTACCGATACTTCAACCGGAGCTTCTTTATGGTAGACACCCATAACGCCATAGCCGAGATAAACGATAGGGCGAAGATAGATGTTCTCACCGGTAAATTCGTTTGCTTTAAGCAACTCGATTTGAGCTTTGTTTAACTCTTCAACTGTGTAAGGTACAGTGATAAGGGTCATCTTAGCCGATTCAATCAAACGCTTTGTGTGGTCGTTTAGTCGAAAAATCGCGTACCCTTTTGGGGTTTTGTACGCTTTAGTCCCTTCGATTGCACCGTTACCATAGTGCAATGTGTGGGAAAGGACGTGAATCTTTGCCTCGCTCCATGGGAGCAGTTTGCCGTTCATCCAAATAAATTTGGCTTCGTTCATGAGAAGATCTCCAAAAGAAAAATTGGGAGATTTTAGCGCAGTTGGGGTTTAAGGTTTATTAAGGGGTTGAAGATTTGCCCAAAAGGGCACTTTGCCCGCATTTGCGGGAAAATTAATGGGTAGGTGTATTAATCATCCAGATCGAAAATACATCGAGATAATCCCAAAACGATTGAATATATTCAGGATTTATCCCTTCATCTTCGAGTTTAGGAAGTAAAACCGCGTAAAACTCAAGCCATCTTTTGCGTCCATTTTCATCGATACGAAACGGGGCATGTCTTCCTACCATGCGAGGTTCACCTCGTGTTTGGGCAAAATAATCGGGTCCTCCGCAGATTTGAATCAGGAAATCGGCGGCGTGTTTTTTGGCAGCTGAAAAATCTTCTTCATCATTCACGGGAAATAAAAAGGAGATATCGCTGTTACGGATCATCTCATAATGATCATCGACCAATTTGCGAAAACGCTCTTCGCCCACTTGAAAATAGAATCCCGGATGAGGTTTAGTGACGGGAGGGCGAATACCTAACGAACCGTCGGTAATTTTGAGTTCCATGTAAAATATCCTCTGTGTAGTTTTGGGACATATTTTAAAGATTTTCTAAAAAAAAAATGCTTAAAATCACCTTTTTTATATTTTATTTAATAATAGTAAGTATAATTGAAACATATTTCTAATTCTTATGGATTGTCTGATTATAGCACAACTCCACTAAGCGCTAGAAAAGGGTTACATTCGTTCATAAAGAGATGTTTATGAATCGATGGATGCCGTTAATTATGGTAACACTCGGGCTGTCGAATAGTGTAAATGAGCATTGTTCAATTATTAATGAAGGTATAAAAAGGGGTAAAAATGAAGTTTGTTTCCATTGTTATGGGTAGTAAAAGTGATTATGAAGTTATGAAATCATGTGCAGAAACGTTAGAATCTTTTGGGGTAGCGTATGAGCTCATTATCTCTTCGGCACATCGTTCGCCTGAGCGAACAAAAAATTACATCGAAGTCGCAGAAAAAAAAGGGGCCCAGGTTTTTATAGCTGCAGCTGGAATGGCCGCTCATTTAGCAGGGGTATTGGCATCTAAAACAACTAAGCCTATTATTGGTGTACCAATGAGCGCATCGGCACTTAGTGGAATTGACGCTCTTTTATCAACCGTTCAAATGCCAGCAGGAATGCCGGTTGCCACTGTTGCCATCGGAAAAGCAGGTGCTATCAATTCTGCGTATTTGGCGATACAAATTTTAGCACTTCAGAATGAAGAACTTCATCAAAAACTTCTTGAAGACAGGGTAGCTAAAGCCCATCAAGTTGAAACGGATTCATTAGGTATTGAGACCAGACTCTAAGATCATCATCTCTAAGAAAGAGATGAATGTTTTAAGATCACAATAATATAAACCAAGGAAAGACTATGTTGCAAGATTTTTCAGTGGTTGAAGACAATCCTCTTTCAATTGATCTTTTTTTGAAAGAGAATTGCAAAAACAGGGTAAAGCCTACGATTTTACGAGACGTCAAGACAGAAGCGTTGCTTGTGTTTGCAAGAACGGCATTGGAACGATACTTTTATCAAGTAGAAGAGAGTGCGTGTGAGTTATCGGTTGGAACAAAAGCGGATACGGAGTATGTTTATAACACTTTAAGAGGGCTGAGAGATAAGCTTCAAGAAAGTGTAGTAAATGTTGATTATCTGATAACATTGGCAAAATATGCTGATAAATATCCACACCTCAAAAAATTGGCAAAATACGAAGAACCGCTAAAAGACTACTATAATGCAATGGCTCAAAAAGTAGTTAGCCATTTTTCGGATAAAGCTTCATTTATCCCTGAGTTTTTAGTTATTTGTATACTCAGTCATTGGATACTTGAAGAGGAAAAATCGATACATCATTATCCTTTTTTAATGGAGATCGATTTTACTCTGTTGATTGATAAATTTGAATCAAATAGAGAATATTTCGAACAAAATAATGATGGGATTATTGAAGACATGCATAATGTGGCTGTCGGTATTGTTGAAAAGCTCAAGGACAAAAAATACAAAACGAATCCTAAAAGGGTTTCTAAGGTTAGAAGCAAGAAAAAATAAGACCGAAACTTTTTATGGCATGATTTGTATAATTGACCTTATGCACTTTTACAAAACGAGCGTACAAATACTACTAAAATGGAGGTATTCGTTTTGGTACATAAGATCAGTGTATAATTTGGAATATTTTCAAAATAGGAGTGAAAGATGGACGCACATATTTGGATGGGATCTCGTCAGGTAGTTGCTCAAAAGTATACTGAGCGTCTCAGCCCCTATGATGGGCGTGTCGCTTCGCGTGCCGCACAATGTAGTAGT
>JBFYRD010000044.1:0-9678 GCA_041302405.1 Sulfuricurvum sp. | reverse complement strand
TTTTGCCGTTTTCCGGCTCGACGTGCATGGCTGGAACAAGAGCTTAATACCTCTTTTGGTGAGGGTGAATGCAGTGAGTACAATGAACTCGTTTCCAAAATGGATCCTCAGAGTGTGACGTTGGTTTTTCCCAGTGCTCATATCAACTCCCCTGCATCGATGTTCGGACATACGTTTTTACGGATCGATTCCTCGATGGAAAGTAAACTGATGTCGTATGCTATCAATTATGCGGCGCAGACGGATGAAACTAGTGGATTGACGTTCGCCTACAAAGGGTTACTCGGCGGTTATTACGGATACTACTCGATGCTACCCTATTATGAGAAACTAAAAGAGTATCGTGACAGTGAATCTCGAGATGTATGGGAATATGATTTGAATTTGACCCATGATGAGGTGATGGCAATGGTACGCCATATCTGGGAACTGCAACATATTCATTCATGGTATTACTTTTTTGATGAGAACTGCTCATACCATATGCTTTGGCTCACTGAAATTGCTCGTCCGAAAGCCCGTTTGAGAGATCAGTTTTTTTATTATGTCATTCCACCCGATACGGTTCGCGCTTTCGAGGAGGAAGGATTGGTAGGAGAAAAACATTTCCGCCCTTCTAAACGGACAAAATTATTGGCGTATGAAGCGAATCTCTCTCCTCAAGGGCTTCGTACAGTTAAAGCTTTGAGCTTGGGTGAGTTTAACGCCGATTCATTCAATACCCTAAAGCGTTCCCCTCAAGAGAGCCGCTATATCCTTGAAGCAGCAGCCGAGTTGGTTGAATATGAGTATATTGAAGGAAAAATACCCAAAGAGGAGTATACCTCCCGTTATCACGCACTATTATCCCAACGTGCTGCATTAGGTTCGGGGGATATACTGAAGGTACCTCTTAAATCAAATCCCGATTCCGCTCATCGCTCTGCACGAGTATCCATATCTCAAGGGTGGTATGAAAATAGATCTCCCCTTTTAATAGGGATACGTCCTGCTTTCCATGATTTAGGTGAAGATGATACAGGGCACCTTAGCGGAGCGCAGATCGAATTTCTCGATCTCCTTGTAGGGGTCGATCAGAGTAATGTGAGTTTGGAGAAATTGACTATTCTCTCTTTGGCTTCCATTGCTCCGGTTAGCCATTTTTTTAAACCGTTTTCTTGGCGGATGAAAAGCGGATGGGATCGTGATTATGCAGAGGATCGGCTCAGTTTTGTTACCCGAGTGGGTGCTGGTGCGTCTGTCGGCAATGATCAGCTGTTTGGATATGTGTTGAGTGAACCGGAAGTGCGATTAGGATTCAATGCTGATATAGGATTAGGCTTTTCTGGTGGGGTGGGGATCCATTGGAACACGCGGATGAAAACCCATCTCGAAGCAGGATATATCTTTTATCTTGATTGTGTTGATCGTAGCCGTATCAGTATTTCACATCTGTGGCAATGGAATCCCTATGGAGCATTGAGTGGGAGCTATGAAGCGATAGAGCAAGGGTATTATGAACAACGCTATAAACTAGGTGTAAATCTCTATTTTTAATTATTTTTCGGCATAATAGGTGCACTTTTTAAGACGGAGTTTTGGATTATGTATATAGCGGAAGCGCGTTTTGCCCTTTGGGCTGATTTTATTGAACGAACATTTTTGGATGAAGGATTTAAAGAACTGATTGCAAAAGGAATTATCAACGGAGCAACCTCCAATCCTGCTATTTTTAAAAGTGCAATTTTAACTTCTCCTGCGTATAAAGAACAGCTCACTACCCTATCACATCTCTCAGCAAAAGAAAAATACGAAGCATTGGCAATCTTTGATATCCAAAAAGCGGCAGATATTTTGCGTCCTTTGTATGATGCGGGAGATGATGGATACGTGAGTATTGAAGTGGATCCTTTTTTGTGTGATGATGCAGAAGCTACGGTAGCAGAGGGGAGACGTCTCCATAAGAGCATTAACCGACCCAATGTCATGATTAAAGTTCCAGCAACTGAGGCAGGCTATAGTGCAATGGAAGCGTTGGCTTCAGAGGGGATTGCCGTTAATGCGACGTTGATTTTTTCGCTTGAGCAAGCATTAAACTGTGCGAGTGCATTTGAACGGGCATCTCATAAAGCGAGTGTTGATACTGTCATCAGTGTATTCGTCAGCCGAATTGATCGAGCTATCGATGAGACCCTCCGCATGGCAGGGGTTGAAACCGGTAAAATGGGAATTTTGAATGCGGCAGATATTTACAACCATGTTGAAGCGCTGAGTGTCCCAAAATGCCGTGTATTATTTGCTAGTACCGGAGTTAAAGGCAATGAGTTTAGGGCTTCATATTATATTGATGAACTTTTGGCCTCTAATAGTGTCAATACCGCCCCCATCGCTACAATTGATGCTTTTGTAAAGAGTGGAGACAAAATGTTAAAATTACCGATAAATAATGAGATTATCGAAACACATAGAGGTAAAGTAACAAATGCAGGAGTCGATATGGATGTTATAATCGATCAGCAAATCCGTGAAGGGTTAGAGGCCTTTAAAGTCGCTTTTAGTGAAATTTTGAGTGAATTGGAGTAAACAATATGAATCAAGATATACACCACAGTGTTCATCAACCAGATTTAGGAGAACTAAATTTTGAAGTATTGAAAAAAATTCGGGGCTATTTACGTCGTATGATCGATGCCGGCGGAAGTGACTTACACATTAAAGCAAATGCTGTTGTCCGTGCTCGTATTAATGGAGAAATCATCCCATTATCAGGTGAAATTTTTTCCAAAGATGATGCTCTTATTTTTGCTAAAGAGTTACTTCGTACAAGGTTCCCTGAACTGGTTGAGAAAAAAGAGCTGGATCTTGTTTATCCTTTTGATGAAAATACCCGTTTCCGTATCAATATCTTTTTTCAAATGGAGGGGATATCAGCAGTATTCCGTCTTATCCCTATTAAAATTTTGACCGTTGACGAATTGTTACTGCCTGAGGTTGTCCACAGTTTTGCTGAGATGGAACGGGGACTAGTTTTGGTGACGGGAGTTACCGGAAGTGGTAAATCGACGACGCTTGCGGCATTAATAAATGAAATAAATTGGAAGCGCCGCAAACACATTATTACTATCGAAGATCCGATTGAATTTGTCCATAAAGATCGTAAATGTATCGTTAATCAACGGAGTATAGGGCAAGATACGCATAGTTTTGGTTCAGCCCTTCGCGCGGCATTGCGTGAGGACCCTGATATTATCTTGGTTGGGGAGATGCGCGATATGGAAACAATTGAGATTGCGCTTCATGCGGCGGATACGGGACATCTGGTTTTTTCAACGCTCCATACCCTTGATGCTAAAGAGACAGTCAATCGTATTATTTCGGTATTTCCTACTGGTGAGCAAAATCGTGTTCGTATGACACTGTCATCGGTACTTAAAGGGGTTATTTCGCAACGTTTGATTCCTACTGTAGATGGAAAACGGACCGCCGCTTTGGAAATTTTGGTTCGTACTCCTCGTATCGAACAGCTTATTGCTGAAAATCGTGATATTGAAATTCCCGATACGATTGCAGAGGGGAAAGAACTTTATAAATCACAAACCTTTGATCAGGGGATTTTGGATTTATATCTTTCAGGACGAATCTCTAAAGAGGATGCATTTGCATTTGCAACGTCTCCATCGGATTTGAAACTTCGAATGGAAGGGCTTAGTACTACTGTTGAAAAAGGGAAACTGGGTGTAGATGACGGCCCTAAAGAGTTTAAAGAAGAGGAATATATCGGACTAAAAGAATAAAAAGCTTTAGGATATTTTTAGCTACATTTAAGTATAATCCGTCCCATTTTATTTTAAGGACATGATTATGTTAGAAGGCATCGTAAGAGAGAGTATTGGCAAACGTTCAACAAAAGCGTACCGCCGTGATGGTTATCTTATTGCCAACATCTACGGAAAAGGGCTTGAAAATATTCACGCTGCGTTCAAAATGAACGATTTTATCCGTACTGTGCGCAACAAAGAGACCGTAGCATTTGCTGTAAATGTAGCTGGTAACGAGATGAACCTTGTAGTTCAAGGGTATGAGTCTCATCCGGTTTCAGGCAACTTGTTACACGTTGATTTAATGGTTGCACAACCAGGTGTTGTCACTCACTATCATGTTCCGGTTAATGCTGTAGGAACTCCTATCGGTTTGAAAAACAAAGGTATGTTGTTTGTTGCTAAAAAACGTCTTCGTGTAAAAGCGGCGATTGAAAACTTGCCAGCAAACATCACTGTTGATGTTTCTCCGCTTGATCTTGGTGATTCTGTATTGGTTCGCGATCTTCCACGTGTTGAAAACGTTACTTTTACTGATTCTGACCGTGTATCGGTTCTTAGTATCATCAAAGCTAAATAAGGATGCTGATCGTCGGACTGGGCAATCCTGGCCCGGCGTATGCGTCAACCCGGCATAATATCGGATTTATGGTGATCGATGAACTTTGTCGTCGTCACAGTGTTGTGAATGTTTCAAAGAGCTCCTTCGAAGGGGAGTTGTTTAAAATGGGCTCACACTTTCTCCTTAAACCCACTACTTACATGAATCTCTCCGGTCGCTCTATCCTCACGGTTAAAAATTTTTACAAAATTGATGAAGTGATTGTTATTCATGATGATTTGGATCTCCCTTTTGGCGCAATGCGGTTTAAAATCGGGGGCGGGCATGGCGGACATAACGGTTTGAAATCGACGGATGCGGCTATCTCCTCTGAGTATACACGTGTTCGATTGGGGATCGGAAAACCAGAACATAAGTCTCAGGTTGCCGATTATGTCCTGCATCCTTTTAACTCAGAAGAGCAATTGAAGCTGTTACATTGGATTTGTGCCGCAGCAGATGCAGTTGAAATGCTTTTGACACACAATTGTAGTGATGTTGCTGCAAAATGCTCTCTCAAAGGGCTGTAAAAATTTTGCAGGTTTAATTGGGTACAATAAACTCCAATTTTTTATTTTAGGCACTTATGCTCGCATTTAATACTTTATCACTACTTTATTTACGCTATTTCTTGATCGTTTTGATTGCTTTGAGCAGTTTTATGGTTGGATTTGATTTAATGGAAAATGCCTCAGAACTTCCCAGTTCCGCGAATCTCGTGTTAATTTACATTATGTATAAATTTTTTTACGCGATTGATATGATGCTTCCTATTTCATTGACCTTTGCCATTATTATTTCGTTGGTTGAACTCATCCGTTCGAATGCATTAGCGGCGTATTTTGCCCTTGGGTATTCAAAAGTGCGTATTATGGCTCCATTTTTAAGTGTGGCGGGAGGGCTGATTTTAATCTATATTGCGATGCATTCGACTAATTTTGCCCGTTCCAACGAATTTGCCAATAATCTTCGGGAAACCTCTCAGTTTATCCGTCCTACCAGTAATCTATTTTTTACCCATGAGGGGAACTATATTTATTTTGGCAATCTTTATCCTCTAAGTAAACGGGCGGAAGATATTCGAATTTTTACCTTCAAAGAGGGGCATTTACAAGAAGCCTTAAGTGCAAGTGAAGCGATTTATGATGAAGGATATTGGAAAATCGAAAAAGCACATATACTCCGTCCGCCTGAGACCTTTGATATCAAAGGTTCAGGATTTGTTACACAAGAGGGTGAAAATATTCGAGTTTTGCGTGATTTTAAACCTAAAATTTTGGATCAAGTGTATGAGGGAAAAGCCAATTTTACGATTGGTGATGGATTAGATGCTCTGAAATTGCTGGAAAATCAAAATGTTGATGTTGCAAAAATAAAAAGTGCCTTGTACCGAATGTTTATTACCCCTTGGTTTGCTCCAATATTGATGGTAATTTTTTTCACCTATGCTCCTATAAGCAGTCGATTTTTAAATTTATCCTTGTTTAGTTTTGGGGCAATTTTAGTCACTTTGATTGTTTGGGGAATTCTCTTTATGATGGGTGAACTTTCAAACAACAAAACACTTGCACCTGAAATAGGGATTATTGCCCCGATAGCAGTACTTGTATTTGTGATGTTTTGGCGACTTGGAAATCCCCTAAGGAGAGTTAGGGTAAAATCGCGACAAAACTAATCAATGAGGATTATGAGTGATCGATTTTAAAGCTCTGGCGCAAACCTACGGTACACCTTTGTATGTGTATGATTTTGATGCGATGAAAACACAATTTGAATCGTTAAAAGAGGCATTTCGCGGGAGAAAATCGATTCTTGCATACGCGGTTAAAGCGAACTCAAACTTAAGTGTTGTAAAACATTTCGCTCAGCAAGGTTCTGGTGCGGATTGTGTATCGATTGGTGAAGTACGTCGAGCTTTAATGGCAGGAGTACCAAAATACCGTATCCTTTTTAGCGGTGTCGGTAAACGTGATGATGAAATCCGCGAAGCGATTGAAGCAGATATTCTCTACATCAATGTCGAGAGTGAAGCGGAATTGGGCCGTGTTGAGATGATCGCACGTGAATTGGGTGCAAAAGCTCGCATTAGTATCCGAGTGAATCCAAATATTGATCCAAAAACCCATCCGTACATTTCGACGGGATTGCATGACAATAAATTCGGTGTTGAGATCGTAGCAGCAAAACGGATGTATATTCAAGCTAAAAATTCTGACAACCTTGATCCTGTAGGTATCCATTTTCATATCGGAAGTCAGTTAACGGAGTTGGAGCCGATTTATGAAGCGGCGGTAATCGTTGCTGACTTGCTACGCTCGCTCCAAGCAATCGATATCGAACTTACATTCTTCGACATCGGCGGCGGATTGGGTGTCCGTTATGATGATGAAACGACGATTGAACCGTATGATTATGCTCAAGCAATCCTCTCTGCTCTCAAAGGGATCGATGTGACGATTATTTGTGAACCGGGACGTTTTTTAACAGCAAATGCAGGCTATTTCTTGACTAAAGTACTTTATGAGAAAAAGAACGGCGCTAAGCGTTTTGTGATGGTGGACGGTGCAATGAACGATCTGATCCGTCCGAGCCTTTACAAAGCATATCACCGTATTGAAGCGCTGGATAAAGAGGGTGATGCAACGCCAGCCGATGTGGTAGGGCCGGTATGTGAGAGTGGTGACTTTTTAGCTAAAAATTATCCACTTCCAGCGATGGAGCACAACGATATCCTTATTGTTCACAGTGCCGGAGCGTATGGTTTTGGAATGGGAAGCAACTACAATACCCGTGGCCGTTCTGCCGAGATTGCGGTAGAAGCGGGCAAGGAACGCCTTATTCGACGTCGTGAAACGTATGATGATGTTATCGCGTTAGAGCGCGACTACCTGTAGGGCTCAGCTATGTATTTTGTGGATGTACAAGGGACATTAATCGACGATAATACTAAACTTCCTACGCGTGGGGCGGTTGCTTTTATTGATTATCTCAATGCTCATAACATCCCTTATATGGTGATTACCAACAGTACTAAAAATCCGAGTGATGAGTTTTTAGGGTATCTAAATTCGATTGGTTTGAATATTCCTCGTGAGTATTATCTCGATCCTTTGATGATATTAGAGAACCACATCGATAAAAATAAAAAGATTGCGGCATACGGATCAGAACCATTTTTGAACGTACTGTGTTCTATGGGATATACCCTTGATTTTAGTTCCCCTGATGTGGTTTTGGTTGCGATCAAAGAGAATTTTGCACCCGATGAATATGCGCAGATGATCGAGTTTCTCCTTGCAGGTGCACAACTCATAGGGATGCACGAGACAACACTGTATGCAAAAAACCATAAACGCTATCCTGGTGTGGGCGCCATTTTGAAAATGTTAGAGTTTGCGACTTCAACGCCGTATACCGTTGTCGGTAAACCGAGTATTCCATTTTTCGAAGAGGCCTTGTCTCGACTTCAGAGACAAAAAGCGGGTGCGGTATTCAGTGAGATCACCATTATCAGTGACGATGTTAAGGGTGATCTCATCGGAGCGCAGGCATTGGGAATGAAGGGGATCTTTGTCCTCAGCGGAAAAATTCGCTCATCTGATGAGATTATTCCGTCATTGAAAATTTCCGAACGACCGGCAGAAATTTATCCTGATATGCAAGCAATATTGGAGCATTTATGAATACATTAGAAGAGTGCAGGGCACGTATTGATGAAATTGATAATGAAGTTGTAGAACTTTTGAACCGCCGTATGGAGGTGGTACGCCGTGTTGGTGAGATCAAACATGAAAACAATGGTGCTATCTATCGTCCCGAGCGTGAAAAATCGATTATTGATCGCCTCACAAAAATTAGCGAAGGATCCGGTGGATTACTTAATGCGGCTGCAATTGAAGCGGTTTTTTTGGAGATTTTTGCCGTTGCTCGCAATCTCGAACTTCCTGAACGAATTGCCTATCTAGGACCTGAGGGGAGTTTTACTCATCAAGCAGCCGAGTCTCGTTTTGGGGCAATGAGTGATTATCTCTCTCTGGGATCCATTGAAGCGGTCTTTAAAACTCTCGAAGCAAGACGTGCAAAGTTTGGTGTTGTTCCGATCGAAAACTCTCGTGATGGTGTTGTTGGCGAAACGCTTGATTTATTAGGAAAAAGCAACGTAAAAATTGTAGCCGAACTGTATATGCCAATTCATATGGCATTTGCTACTAAAGCCGAGAAGATACACCATATCAAGCGTATTTATTCGAAAGACAAAGGGTTCGGTCAATGCAGAGAATTCTTGGCGGAGCACGGATTGGATACTATTGAACATATTCCGGTAGAATCAACAGCAAAAGCGGCAATTTTAGCCTCAAAAGATTCTGAATCAGCTGCTATTTGCTCACACATCGCGGCAAAACTCTACGGTGTTCCAACCCTCTTTGAAAATATCGAAGACACCCAAAATAACGCTACTCGATTTTTTATCCTGAGTGATTTTAAAAACGCTATCAGCGGTGATGATAAAACCTCGATTTTAGTTCGCCTTAAAGATGCGCAAAAAGCGGGTGCATTAGTCCATTTCTTGGAAGATTTCAATAATGCGGATATTAATCTTAGTAAAATTGAGAGTCGTCCTTCACGCGATGATGATGGGTTTGGATACTGGTTTTTTATTGATTTTTTTGGTCATATTGATGAAGATCGAATTCAATCGATCATACAAAAGCACACGGATGAAGTAACATGGCTTGGAAGCTACATAAAGGGAGAATTATGAAATTCAATCAAGCGTTAGAATCAATTAAAATTTACGAAGCAGGTAAACCGATTGAATTGGTTGTTCGTGAATATGGTATTGATAAAGATTCGATTGTGAAACTGGCAAGTAATGAGAATCCATTCGGATGCTCTCCTAAGGTAAAAGAGGCGGTTCGTGCTATTATCGGTAGTATGTCACTTTATCCCGATGATTCGATGGTGAAACTCAAATCAGCACTCTCAAATAAGTACGGTATTCAAAGTAATGAGCTCATTATCGGTGCAGGAAGTGATCAGGTTATCGAATTTGCGATTCATGCCAAAGCTCATCATGGCAGTAAAGTACTGATGAACAGTGTGACATTAGCGATGTATGAGATTTACGCCAAGCAGGTAGGCGCTGAGATTATCCGAACCGCGTCAAGAGAGCATAAAATGGAAGAATTTTATGCCCTCTACCAAGAACATAAACCCACTATAGTTTTCTTGTGCACGCCGAATAATCCCACAGGAGATGGCCTTCTTGCGCAAGAAATG
>JBFYRD010000043.1:0-4734 GCA_041302405.1 Sulfuricurvum sp. | reverse complement strand
AGTTACTCGCACAAGAAGATTAATTTAGATTATTTTTTACCTGCATCGCAATCTCTTGCATAACACGAAAGAGCTCTTCTTTGGTATCAAAACGGAGTTCTACTCGATTGAGCGGAATCTCCCCTACGGGATCAAAATCGCAAACCAATACATAGGCTTCAAGCGTTATTTGATTCGCTTTTAACTCAGCCCATTCTAATGATACCGATGCACTTTCACCGCCTGCGTTGATCAAAGCAGCCGGATAGAGACGAGTAATTTTTCCTAAATCAATCTCTTGGTCGTTGGATACAAATATCATCTTATTTTTCATCCGATCTCCTCTAAAATGTATGTTCGTCGTATCCATCTGTAATAAAAGGCAGCTAAAGCAAAGACAGATCCCAAAAACAAGGTAATCATCCCTAAAGAGAGGCCTAAAACGGCTAAATATCCTATTAGCAAAGAGACAAATGCCCCTACTCCTAAAAAAATCATATCATTATAGGCGATAACACGACCATAAAAATTACTATCCGTATGATGCTGTAGCAATGTGTACGTATATGACCACAAGGTTGTAGTTACAAATCCGACACCCACAGAAGCAACCAGTGAAAGATAAAAATCATCAATGACAATAGCCCAAAAAATAATGGATGCTGCTTCAGCGAGTAATAATAAACCTAATCGCGAATTATTAATCCAATGCCCTAATACCATCGGACCGATGACGAGTCCAAATGCCCTTGCCGCATTAAGCAAACCAATACCTAAAGAGACCGCAATAATTTGAGCATAAAAATGTTTTGCAGCCAATGCTACCAAAGCGTCAAATGCCGTAAATCCAATAATGGCATGAAGAATCATCAAATGCAAAACAATAGGATGATTACGTATGTAACTAAAAGCCTCTCTCATCATGAAACCTAATTTTGCACTATTTTTCGAAAATTCAATCTCTATATCAAGGGATGATAGTAAAAAGAGGACGATAACAAATAATCCGGCATCCAGTAAAAAAGCGGTAGTAACACCTACCCAATAAACAACCAAACCACTTAAAGCCATACCGAAGGTATACGATAGAGACCAGATAATCGAGTGAATTTCATTAGCAGTCTGAAGTGCTTTACCTTCTAAAATTCGAGGGAGCAACGACATCTCTACCGTAAAATGAAAACTTGATGCCCCCATACGAATAAAAACCAATACATATAACAGCCATAACATTCCAACATTATCAACCGTGATGAGAGTAAGGGTAGAAAAAATTTCTATAATGGTCAAAATTATCATAAGTCGTTTTGGATGAATACGATCGAGTATAACACCACTCAAGGGTGCTTGAAAAACTCCGGGAAGAAAGTGAAGGGCAGCAACCAAGGCGATTGTTGAAGCATCCGCTCCCATTTGGATTAAGAGTGTATAAATCGCGACATTACTAAACCATGCACCAAAATAAGCAAGCAGTTGAATAAAAGAGAGGCGACGAAGCAGCGGTTCACGCCGTAAAAGGGAAAAATAACGTTTCATAAATGGAAGAGTATCATGTGAAGATTAAAGTTTTTATTGAGGTGGTCGATTTAGGGAGTAGAAATGTTTTAGGTATCTCAAGGAGAAGTATCATGGAAATATTGCAAACTACTGCCAAAATGCAGCAAAGTCAAGCGACTGCCCAAAAACCTGCTGTCACAGAATTGCAAAATACGCAAAGTGTTCAAGAAATACAAAAGGCTCAGATCAATCAAGACAAAGTCAGTCAAACTGAAAATGACCAAAAGACAACTAAGATTGATTCACAAAAAGATATGGATAAATTGATCGATCAACTCAATCGTTCTCTTGATCCGTTCAACACGTCACTAAAATTCGGTTTTGACAACAGTTCAGAGGATTTTTACGTCTCTGTCATTGAAACCAAAAGCAATCGTTTGCTTAGACGTTTTCCAGTCGAACAAGCAGAGCAATTATTACCAAAAATGCAAGAAGTCAATGGGCTATTATTCGATCAAAAAGGGTAATAAACCAAATCAGCCTCATACTTTAAATTATTTTTCGACAATTCTAAAGGGATATTTATGCACACCAATTTAGCTTACAATGCTTACACTCAAAATAATATCGGTGTTGAATCACCTGAAAAACTCATTCAAATGATGTATGAGGGAATTTTACGCTTCAATATGCAAGCGAAACGTTCTATTGGTGATCATGATATTGAAAGACGTACCTATTGGATAAACCGTTCCAATGCAATTTTAACAGAATTAATCAATATTTTGGATTACAATCAAGGCGAAATTTCGCATTATCTTGCAGGTCTTTACAGTTATCAGCTTCGACTTCTCACCGAAGCAAATCTTTACAATGACAGTACGAAACTGGATGAAGTCAGCCAGGTATTCAAAGGGCTTCTAGAAGCATGGAAAGAGAGTACCAATGTGGCTAACCAAGCTTAAAACAGCTCTGGTGCTCGAAGAGATTGATCGTATCTCTGAATTAATTGATGAGATGCCCCTCTTTGAAACACTTGCGCAAATGGAAGAGGCTGCCTACCTCCTCCAGCAGAGTAAAATTCTTTTAGAGCAAAAGAAAATCCAAACAGCACAAACCTTACTTCAACTCAAGAATAGCTTAGATTTTCTCAAATCTACCGAAGCGCAACAAACACATTCATTAAATCTAAAATTTTAACCCTTTTCTCACCCTTTTTTTGATAAAATCGTACTATTCACTTCACACCATAGTGAAGTATGGGTATCAATGATAAGGATGCATATATGAAAAAAGAGGTTAAAAAAGTTGTTCTCGCCTATTCCGGCGGATTGGATACGAGTGTTATTTTAAAATGGCTCCAAGATGAGTATAAGTGCGAAGTTGTCACTTTTACAGCCGACATCGGACAAGGTGAAGAGGTAGAACCGGCTCGTGCCAAAGCAATAAGTCTCGGAATTAAACCTGAAAATATCTACATTGAAGACCTTCGTGAAGAGTTTGTACGCGACTATGTATTTCCAATGTTTCGAGCAAATGCTATTTATGAGGGTGAGTATTTGCTCGGAACCTCAATTGCACGTCCTTTGATTGCCAAACGTCAAGCTGAAATTGCTCGTATTACAGGTGCGGATGCAGTCAGTCACGGCGCTACCGGAAAAGGAAATGACCAAGTACGTTTTGAAATGGGTTACTTGGGACAAAATAGTGCCCTTACAATCATTGCCCCTTGGCGCGAATGGGATTTAAACTCGAGAGAAAAGCTCCTCGCATACGCAGCAGAACACGGGATTAAAATCGAAATGAGCGGTAAAAAATCTCCGTACTCTATGGATGCCAACCTCCTGCACATCTCGTATGAGGGTGGAATTTTGGAAGATCCAGCTCACGAACCGGAAGAGAGCATGTGGCGCTGGACGGTATCTCCACAAGATGCACCGGATGAAGCGGAGTACATCGAAATCGGCTACGAAAAAGGGGATCCAATCAGCTTGAACGGCAAAGCCCTTTCCCCTGCGGTAATGCTTGAACAGCTCAACATCATTGCAGGACGTCACGGAATCGGACGTGCCGACATCGTTGAAAACCGCTTTGTCGGAATGAAAAGCCGTGGTTGTTATGAAACACCAGGGGGAACCATTATGATCAAAGCACACCGGGCTATCGAATCATTGACACTTGACCGTGAAGAAGCACATTTGAAAGATGAGTTGATGCCTCGCTACGCTAAACTGATTTATAATGGATTCTGGTTTGCACCTGAGCGGGAAATGCTCCAAGCAGCTATCGATAAAACCCAACAAAATGTACGCGGTACCGTACGTTTGAAACTTTACAAAGGTAACGTGATGGTTGTCGGACGCAGTTCAGACCTTTCACTCTTCAACCCAGAGTATTGTACGTTTGAAGAAGATTCTGTTTATGATCAAAAAGATGCAGGCGGGTTCATCAAACTCAATGCACTACGATTCATTATTGCCGGCAAAGCACGCAAAAACAAATAAGGATATTTTGACTATGAGCATCATTAAAATAGATATGAATTCGGATGAATTCCAAACCGAACTCGAAAAAACAATCAAATTTACCGATAAAGTGATCAGCCAATTCGGTTGGTCGTACAACCCGCAAGAAGAGATTAATGAGGGAGTTCAACTCGGACTTGCCCGTAATAAAATGATGTATAACAAACGTTTTTGCCCTTGTTATATGGTTGAAGAAGTTGATGGGAAATATCAAAGTACCGATAACCGTCTCTGCCCATGTACAACAGCAATTGAGAAAGAGATCCCTGAAGAGGGAGTATGTCATTGTCAAATTTTCTGTACACCTGAATTTGCAGCAGCCAAGCGTATGGAAATGGGAATCGAAGAGGTCACCCATCAACACTCACGCGGCTTGACCAAAGAAGAGTGTGAAATGCTCTTGCACAAAAGTGATCTGGACAGCGATGAATTAACATCCCTTTTTGAAGCACGTGAACTCGGTATGGTTCAATTTAAAGTGGTCGACGTTCGTGAGTGGATGGAGTGGAAAATGGGACGTATCGCCGGTGCCGATATTTTGGTTCCAACAAGCAGTTTTTTCCAAACTCTTACTGAATCGAAATTAGAGAAAGATGAGAACATTATTGTTTATTGTCATGTTGGCAGCCGAAGCGCCCATTGTCAACGCATTTTGAACGATATGGGTTACACTAAAGTTTCCAATCTTGGACATGGTATCGTCTCTTATGGCGGCCAAATTGTTCGAGGTTAA
>JBFYRD010000009.1:0-6159 GCA_041302405.1 Sulfuricurvum sp. | reverse complement strand
ACAATCCGATCCTTCTTGGTGAGCCAGGAGTCGGAAAAACAGCTTTGGTTGAAGGATTGGCACAGCGTATTTTCAATAAAGAAGTTCCACTCAGCTTACAAAATAAGCGAGTAGTTGCCCTAGATATGAGTGCTTTGATTGCAGGAGCAAAATATCGCGGTGAATTCGAAGACCGCCTTAAAGCGGTTATTGATGAGGTAAAAAAATCAGGCAACGTTATCCTCTTTATCGATGAAATTCATACGATCGTAGGTGCCGGAGCATCTGAGGGATCGATGGATGCGGCCAATATTCTCAAACCGGCACTTGCACGCGGAGAGTTGCATACCATCGGTGCAACGACACTCAAAGAATATCGTAAATATTTTGAGAAAGATGCTGCATTGCAACGCCGTTTTCAGCCGGTAAATGTGGATGAACCGAGTGTTAATCAATCTTTGCAAATTCTTCGGGGATTGAAAGAACGTTTGGAATCACACCATAATGTCACTATCATTGACTCGGCATTAGTTGCTGCGGCAAAACTCTCGGATCGTTATATCAATGATCGGTTTTTGCCGGACAAAGCGATAGACTTGATTGATGAAGCGGCGGCTGAACTCAAAATGCAGATTGAGTCAGAACCCAATGCACTCGCAGGTGTTAAACGTCGTCAAACCAATTTACAGGTTGAAAAAGAGGCACTTAAAATGGAAGAGTCGGTTGCCAATAGCAAACGGCTTGAAGAGATTGAAAAAGAGCTTGCTGATGTAAGTGAGGAACGCCGTAGTCTTGAAGGGCAGTTTAGCCATGAAAAAGAAGTATTTAACTATATGGCAAAACTAAAAGGGGATATCGAATCGAAACGTCGTGAAGCGGAGAGTGCTAAACAAAATGCCGATTTTAATAAAGCAGCTGAAATCGAATACGGCCAAATTCCAAAACTCTTTGAAGAAGAAAAAGTACTACAGGAAAAATGGAAAAATATGATGGCAGCAGGGACGCTCCTTAAAAACAGTGTCGATGAAGCCTCTATAGCAGGAATCGTTAGTCGCTGGACGAAAATCCCGGTCAACAAAATGCTCCAAAGCGAGAAAGAGAAAATTATACATATCGAAGATGAACTCAACCGTGATGTCGTAGGGCAAGTAGAAGCAACCCACGCCGTAGCCCGTGCGATCAAGCGGAACAAAGCGGGACTCTCTGACAAAAGCCGTCCAATTGGATCATTCTTGTTCCTCGGACCTACAGGAGTTGGAAAAACGCAGACGGCGAAAACATTGGCGAAATTTCTCTTTGACAGCAGTGAATCGATGATACGAATTGATATGTCCGAATACATGGAGAAACATGCCGTTTCACGCCTCGTCGGTGCCCCTCCTGGGTATGTCGGGTTCGATGAGGGGGGACAGCTTACCGAAGCGGTACGCCGCAAGCCTTATAGCGTGATTTTGTTCGATGAGGTCGAAAAAGCGCACCCCGATGTGTTCAATGTACTCTTGCAAGTGCTTGATGATGGACGTCTAACAGATAACAAAGGGGTTGTGGTCGATTTTACCAACACCATCATCATTTTGACCTCAAACATCGCCAGTGACAAAATCATGGCACATCACGGTGATGCAGGATTGCAAGCTATGGTGCTCGGTGAGTTGAAACAGCACTTTAAACCCGAATTTTTGAACCGTTTGGATGATATTGTGGTCTTTAATCCGTTGGGTGAAGCGCAGATACTCAGTATTGTTGATCTCTTCTTTAGAGACATTGCGGCAAAAGTAGAAGAGAGGGACATTACTCTCACCCTTACCGATGCAGCTAAACGCTATATTGCGAGTGCGGGATTCGATCCTGTCTACGGTGCACGTCCTCTTAAACGGGCACTTTATGAGATTGTTGAAGACCGTTTGGCTGACTTGATCCTCGGCGGAGAGATTGATGAGGGATCATCGGTGATTTTCGATGCTGTAGGGGATAAAATTACCGTTAAAGTGGGGTGATTCCTCTTTTATTTGCTACAATAGCTGCATGAAATACGGTATTGTAAAATTATTATTTTTTATTTTTTCGATTCTTTTTCTTTTTTCCGGCTGTATGCCGGAAGATCATGAAACAAAAGGGTACAAACCAATTACTGAGCCTATAAAAACTCATGAGTTAATAATTGGTGTACATCCCTATCTGAATACACAAAAAACGTTTCTTGCTTATGAGCCTATTATTCGTTATTTGGAAGAAAATATTCCTTCAACCTATTTTACTTTGGAAACCTCTTTGGATTATGCCGATTATGAGCGAAAATTATACGCAGGTCATTTTGATTTTGCTCTTCCGAATCCGTTGCAAACACTAGAAGCAACAAAGCATGGCTATCGTATTGTTGCTAAAATGAAACCCGACACTCTTTTTACCGGGGTCATTGTAGCGCGCAAAGAGTATCGCATCCGTTCTGTTGAACAGCTCCGACATAAAGCGATCAGTTTTCCGGCTACGACAGCATTGGCGGCGACATTGATGCCAAAACTATTTTTGTATGAAAAAGGTCTTAATGTTGATAAAGATGCATACCCCCGTTATGTGGGTTCACAGTACTCCTCAATTATGAATGCATACACGAGCGACACGGTCGCAGCAGCAACATGGCCAAGCCCATGGAAAACATGGCAAAAAGAAAATCCGCAAAAAGCTCAAGAGATGGAAGTAATTTGGGAGACCCTGCCGCTTGTCAATAATGGCTTTGTGGCACGTTCTGCTTTGGACCAAAATTTATCCAATAAGGTTGTTACATTGTTATGTGCTTTAGATACATTTCCTACAGGGAAAAAAATTTTGGAGGATGCAGGGTTTGATGGCTTTGAACACGCATCAGAAAAAACGTATATTCCGGTAGAGAAATTTTTAAAGCAGTACGATGGTGCTTTAGGATTACCAAAATGAGTCTTTTTCGATATCTCTTCAGTTCACTGAAATGGCAGCTTTTTGTCGGTGTAATCGCATTACATGCAGTGTTGATGGGAATATTTATATATGACATCGTACATAGAGAGCGTCTTTTTATCCACCAAGAAATGCTTACGAAAACAGAAGGTTTAAGTAAGCTGATTGGCTCAAATGCCACATTTGGACTCTTAAATAATGATATTGGGGCACTTAGTGAACTGGTGAATCAAATTAAGGCGCTACATGATGTCGAGATGGTTTTGATTATGGACCATAACTTTCGTATTCGAGCATCGACTGATGCATCCTACTTTAATCGTATTGCTGCGGATGATTTGAGTCAACAAATTCATCAAGAACTGCGCACTTCTGAAATGGATGTACTTCAAAAACAACATAATGGAATTATAGATACGAGTGTCCCTATTCGTATCAATAATAAAACAATCGGATATGTTCGAATGATTTTATCAACGGATATAATTGATCAGGAGATTGAATCCCTTCGGAATAAAGGGTTGATCTATCTTCTAATAGCGATCCTTAGCGGCGGATTTATCGCATGGTTGATCGTCCGAAATTTGACGGGACGTTTAACGCTCCTCACTCGTGCCGCGTCACAAGTAGCTCATCAAGATTACGATATTGTCCTTCCCCCTTTTCGTGGCACTGACGAGTTGTCTCAAATGGGTCGTGCCTTTGCAACGATGATCGAATCGATTCACAATCAGGTGAATGAACTTGAAGCGATGTTGTCTCAAGTACAAGCGGCAGAGATGTTGGAGCGGAAACGGTATGAGCAAAGCGAACGGTATCAAAGTGCACTTTTCCAATGGTCTAAAATCGAATACGACAATCCCGAAATTGCAATACGTAATGCAATGGAAATTTCTGCTCATACCCTAAAAATTGAACGGGTGAGTGTTTGGCTTTTAAATGACAAAAATTCGACGATCGCCTGTCATGATCTTTACACTGCATCGAATGCGGAACATCAAAATGGCATGTTTTTATATCGTAGTGATTATCCTCATTATTTTACAGCGATTGATCATGGTGAGATTATTGCAGCGGATGACGCACAAAATGATCCTCAAACAGCCGAATTTTCTGAAAATTATCTCATACCGCAGATGATATATTCCATGTTGGATATGCCGATTACGGTTGATGGAAAGATCATTGGTGTAGTTTGTCATGAACACATTGGGTCGATTCGCCACTGGAGTCCCGAGGAGAAAGAGTTCGCTATTACGATAGCAAACGCTTTAGCCCTCACATTCGAGATCGATAAACGTAAAAAGATCGAACAAACATTGGAATATAAAGCCCATCATGATGAACTGACCCACCTTTCGAATCGCACGTTGTTTTTAGATAGATTAGATCATGCGATTAAAAAAGCGAAGCGGCAAAACACATTACTTGCAGTACTCTTTATTGATTTGGATCGTTTTAAAGAGATTAATGATTCATTGGGACATGAGATGGGGGATGCAGTGCTTATAGAGGTTGCCGATCGCTTGCGAGAGCATCTGCGTGAGATTGATACCATTGCCCGTTTAGGAGGCGATGAGTTTACATTGATCATAGAGGATATTGAGGATATCCAAAAAGTAAATGCGATAGCATCAAAACTCCTCTCAACCCTCCAGCAACCGATGGAGATTCAAGCGCATCAACTTTATGTGACGATTAGTATCGGTATTAGCCTTTTCCCCTTAGATGGAAGCGATGCACAAAGTCTTTTACGCAATGCTGATTCGGCGATGTACAAAGCAAAAGACGAGGGGAGAAACAGTTATCAATATTACACGGCAGAGCTGACACAGCGTGCATTTGAAAGGGTTTCTTTAGAATCGAGTTTACGCCGTGCGATTGTAAACCATGAATTTGTTGTCTATTATCAACCGCAAACCAATGGTGCAACGGGGGAACTAATCGGTATGGAGGCATTGGTTCGATGGAATCATCCAGAATTTGGACTGGTATCTCCTGCGCGTTTTATCCCCCTAGCTGAAGAGACGGGATTGATTTTGCCAATCGATGAGTTTGTTATGAAAGAGGGGATGCGACAGGTCGCATACTGGTACGGACAGGGGCTTAATCCGGGAATATTATCATTGAATTTGGCGATGAAACAATTGTGGCAGGAAAATTTCGCCCAGATGCTCCAAGAGATGCTAAATGAGAGTGGATGTAAAGCAGAATGGATTGAACTGGAAGTGACCGAAGGGGAAGTGATGAAAAACCCGGAAAAAGCAATCGGCATTTTACAAGAGATTCATAGTCTTGGGATCATACTTGCAATTGATGATTTTGGTACAGGGTATTCATCTTTATCCTATCTCAAACGGCTCCCTCTGGATATTTTAAAAATTGATCAATCGTTTATTCGAGGAATCCCCGAAAACAACGAAGATATCGCTATCGTTCGTTCGATAATTGCATTGGCAAAGAGTATGGGGATGCGTGTTATTGCTGAGGGGGTTGAAACGCTGGAACAAAAAGAATTTTTGGTCGAAAATGGATGCACCAATATCCAAGGCTACTTTTATAGTCGCCCTATAAATACAGAAGAAATGGATTATCGACTCCGCGCAGCATTAGCCGATTCGTAGGTATAATGGCATTTATGAAAACGATCCTTTTATTTTTTATCTTTTTGCTACCGTTGTGGGGTTGTACGGGGGATTGTATGACCTGTCACCCCTCATTGCTTAAAACCATCGATACGGATATGCGTCATAAGCCGATGCAAACATGTATCAAATGCCACAGTGCCGATCCCGCTAAACTGGCCGATTGTGGAAGTGACTGTTTTGCGTGTCATCCGATAGCTAAAATCGAGGGATCACGGATAGCAGAACACACGGTGATTCGTGAATGTCGCGATTGTCACATGAAACTCAAAACGAAAGTGGAACTCGTTGTTTCTCCAAAAGGGCAATCATCTATGCCGACATTGCGAGATTTTTTAAAGCCATAATACCGCTTTCGTCATTCCCGCGAAGGCGGGAATCCAGCTTTATAAAAATTCGTGTTAAAATATCGCTATTAATCTTCGAAAAGGAGAACTCAAGGAGCGAAAGAATTGAACAAATAGATCAACAAGCCGCTTACGATGCATGGTATATCGCCGAAGTAGAGAAAGGTTTAGCGGATGTTGAGAACGGCAATGTTCTCAGTGACACAGAAGCCGAAGCAGAGATGAAAATATTTATGGAAACACTGCACAAAAAA